>DATBUC010000046.1:0-14463 GCA_036516515.1 Erysipelothrix sp.
TCATTATCTTCAACTATAAGTATTTTAAATTTGAGGCTCATCTTTAGCTAATTTCAATGAATAATAAAAGCTTACGCCCTGATCTTCATTAGAAAAAACGCCATAATCAGAATCGGCCGCTTCACAGATCGCTCTTACGATTGATAAGCCTAAGCCACTATGAGATTGATTACGCGCATAGTTTTTATCAACTTTAAAATAACGATCCCAAATCTCATTTTGAATGGACTTAGGGATGCCAGCACCATAATCACGAACAAAGACATAAACATCATTGTTTTCATGGATTGAAGCTAATATATCTAACTTTTTTTCTTGGTTCGCATATTTTAACGCATTGGTTAAATAATTATGTAAGACCTGGCCCATCTTGATTTCATCAGCATAGACATAAATATCATCGGAAATTTCTAAATTGACAGTCCATGATGAAAAATCAAAGAGTTTTAAGGCATTTTCGACATGGGTTCGTAAATGAAATCTCTCAGCATTAAATTGATACATTTTTGATTCATATTGCGATAAGACCAACATATCGTTGACTAATAGTTCAAGATGGGCCACTTCACTTAAAATAATATCAAGATGTTCTTCCCGTTTTGCTTTATCATCACCTGATATATCTTTAATCATTTCTGCATAAGCGCGAATCATGGTCAAAGGTGTTTTATAATCATGACTGACATTGGCAACGAGATCACGACGCAAATCGTCTGTCTTCTTAAACTCTTCCGTTGCATAGTTTAATGTCTTTGCTAAAGTATGCATTTCAGCATAGCCTTCACCAACAAAAGAAACCTCTAAATCGCCATCTCCTAATCTTCTGGCAGAGCGGGTCATATTTTGGATTGGTTTACTTAAGTGATGCGAGAGTAAAAATGAGATAAATGTTCCTAAACTAAAGACAATGATCGCTAATAAAGCAAATTGGCGTCTGAGGACATACACTGTTGAATCCAAAAGTTCCAACGGCGCATTTAAAAACAAGTAATAGTACTCCTGATTTACTTGCAATTCTTGAACACGAAAATAGAGACCTTGTTCAAAAAGGTCGGAAGAAAACTTAAGATTATAATTGCGATTGGCCGATTTTTGTGTTTGGCGAATATACTCTTTCGTCGTTGGTTTGGGCATATGGGGGATCATACAAACCATATTACTTTTAGTTGTAATCAAAACATCGCCGTGCGCATCATAAATACTACCGCAAATATTATCTTTGATTAAAATCGTCGTGAGGCTTTCGCTGCTAAAAGCTTTTTTATCTCTTTGAATCGCTTTTTCAACTTCAGTAATTTTTTGTTCAATCACTTGAACTCGCGACCGCTCATAATATGGCTCGATGAAGGATATTTGCAACATCCACAAAAATAACAGCGTCAAAGCTGTTAGAAACATAAAGTAAATCCAAACTCTTATGGCTACGGTTCTAACATTATGCTTCAAACTTGTATCCTGTTCCTCTTACAGTCACAATAAACTTACGATAAGACTTTAGATTTTGTCTTAGCATCTTGATATGTGTATCCACCGTACGGTAATCGCCATAGTAGTTATAATTCCAAACTTCTTCTAATAACGTTTCTCTTGATAATGCTTGTCCTTCATTTTTAATCAAATAAACTAACAAGTCAAATTCTTTTGGCGTTAAATTCACCCGCTCGCCCTCTACCTCAACGGTTCTACCTGAGACATCGACATCTAAACCTTCAAATTGGTAAACTGAATGTTCAATCCCTCTGCTTCTTTCACCAATAACTTTAATGCGGGCCATGAGTTCTTTAGGTGAAAAAGGTTTGGTGACATAATCGTCAATTCCCAAATCAAAACCATGTAACTTATCAAACTCTTCTTGTCTTGCTGAGAGTAAAATTATCGGCACATTAGAAAATTCTCTGATCTTACTGACCGCAGAAAATCCATCCATTTTAGGCATCATAATATCCATGACAATGACATTATAAAAATTATTTTGTACCATTTCGACTGCTTCTAAACCATCAGCCGCCTCTTCACATACTAAGTCATATGCTTTCGCATATTCTTTCACGACTTCTCTGATGTTTTTTTCATCATCTACTATGAGAAATTTTAACATATTACCATCCTTTTTATTCTTTAAATCGATATACATCAGATACAATAATTGAACCTTCATCCTTACATGTTCCTTTTAGTAAAATGATTGCACCTGGTTCTAAAAGTTCATTGATACGTGTATAAATATTAGGAAAAATAACTGTATCTAAATGACCACTTGCGTCACTGATTTCAACAAAAGCCATCATTTTTCCTTGTTTAGTTCGATGTTGTTTAATGCGTTCAATCATCGCTATGATGCGATAAGGCTTTTGCCTTATCACTACTTCTGAAACTAAATCTGTTGAATGTTTTTCCTGCAAACTAGACGCAGGATGATTTGAAAAATAGAATCCCAGTGTCGCCAACTCATCAGTCAGGGTTTCTTTTCGATTCTCCGCTACATTACGAAAGCGTGGTTCACTGACGAGCGAGAAATTTAAAAATTTCTCTTTATCTTTACTTACCATTACTAGCTGACTATACCCTAAAGCATCATCTAAAGAAGCCAAAAGACTCTGTCTATTTTTACCAAATATATCAAAAGCACCCGATTTAATCAATGCTAAAAAGTGATGTCTTCCTAATTTTACCAATTGTAAGCGGGCAATTGTTTGAAAAAAGTTGTTATAAAGACCATTTTCTTGTCTTTCCTTAACAATAATACTTGCTACCCGATGACTAATTCCCTTTGCCATGGTAAAAGGCATTATCATTTTTCCATCGATTACTTTATAGTTTAAACCACTTAAATTTAAATTCATAGCACTTAACTCTATTTGATTCTTTTTAATTTCCTTAATGTATTCACTGGTCTTATTAGCATTACCAATCACAGAACCTAATAAATAAGTATAAAAATTTAAAGGGTAATGCGCTTTTAAATATGCCATTTCATAGGCGATGCGGGCATAAGGTACCGAGTGTGCCTTATTAAATCCATAATCCGCAAAGCGTTCAATTAAATCAAAAATATAGTGCGCCATTTCTTCTTTTTCGCCCTTTTTAATAGCCCCTTCAATAAATTCTTTCTCTAAAGATAAAATTTGCTTACGGTTTTTACTACTCATTGCTTTTCGTAAAATATCGGCTTTAGCTAAAGAGAAACCTGCAAAAGCTTGGGCAATTTGCATGATTTGTTCCTGATAAATTAACACACCATAGGTATCTTTAGTAATATCATCAAAAATAGGATGCACTTTTTCAATTTCTTTTTCTGAAGCACGGTTGGCTAAATAGACTGGAATATTTTCCATCGGTCCTGGACGATAGAGAGCAATCGCATCAACCAAGTCTAAAAAGCGTCTGGGTTTCATTTTTTGTAGAAGATGGGTCATACCATCGCTTTCTAATTGAAATAGACCTAAGGTTTGACCCTCACCCAAAAGCTGTAAAGTCTTTTTATCAGCTAAAGGAATTTCCGCTAAGTTAAGCTTGGGTAAATCCTTTTTAATATTATCGATAATACTGAGATTACGAATACCCAATAAATCCATTTTAATTAAACCCATAGCCTCAATCCGATTCATATCATATTGAATGGTCGTACTGCCATCATTTTGGTGAAATACCGGCACACAATCGGTAAGTTTTTTCTTAGAAATTACAATGCCTGCAGCATGCAATGAAGTATGACGGGGAATGTTTTGAATTCTTAAGGCATATTTATAAACTTCTTTTAATTTTTCATTTTCATCAATCATAAAGCGCAATTTCTTGTTCTCTTGATAAGCCTGCGCCAAGTTTTGTGATTGGATCATTTTACTGACTTGATCTACTTGACGAACAGGAATCGCAAAAACTCGGGCGACATCACGAAAAGCTTGTCGTGCCTTCATCGTTCCATACGTAACGATATGGGCAATATGATCATCACCATATTGTTCACGCATATAATTAATGACTGCATCTCGTTTATCATCTGGGAAGTCAATATCAATATCTGGCATACCGCTCCGCTCAGGATTTAAAAAGCGCTCAAAAATAAGTCCATATGCGATGGGATCGACCTCAGTAATGCCTAAACTATAAGCCACTAAAGAGCCGCCTGCGCTACCGCGACCTGGACCAACGTAAATATTGTTTTTCTTGGCAAAGCGAACCATATCATAAACAATCAAGAAATAGTCTGCAAAGTTCATACTTGTGATGACATTTAATTCATGTTCTAGGCGTTTTTGATATTGTGCATCATCGCCCTTCCCTCGTTTTTTCAAGCCGAATTTAGCTAATTCAATTAAATATACCTCAGAGCTCACATTATTAGGCGTTGGAAAACTGGGTAAAGAAGTTTGGATTTCATCTAAATTCACCTTACATTGGCTTACTATTTCATCAACCACAGCCCGTAAAGGCTCATCATACAATTTAACAAAACTCGCTTTATCAAGAAAGTGACGATTTGGCGCAGAAACAAGTGTTTTATCATGTACTAAAATCCCTTTATCTATGGCATGTAAAATTCTAAAGGTCATTTCATCGTCTTCTTTTTCATAGTAAACCTTCGGTACTGCACAGGCTTTAATATTTAAGCGAGCACCGATTGCTCTCAGTTTTTCATTAATTGGTTTAAAAAATGATGATTCTTGATGAGAAATTGCCAAATAAAAATCTGGTAGTAATGCTTTTAATTGCCCCATTTTCTCTTCAACTTCTGACCACATTTGCTTACCATAGAATTGTTCGAAAGGACCATTTTCACCGTAAAATAATATGATAAGATTGGCTTGGTGTTGGGCAATGAGTTCTAAGCTGAGATGGATTCCATCAACTAATAATGAAGAAAATTGTGCGAGACTTAAATAGCCTTCGTTATTTTTAGCTAAAAGAAGGCTATCATAAATCACGCCTTCGTCTTCTATTGTTACTTCTAAGCCAAAAATCGGCTTCATATTTGCCGCTTTACAAGCTGCATTAAAATCCAATGCTGAATGCAAACGATGGCGTTCAGTTAAAGCAATGGCTTTGTAGCCAGAAGCTTGGGCTAATGCAACAATTTTATCTGGACTCATATTTCCATTTAACAACGAATAATATGATCTGGTACACAAATGAGTCATCTTATCACCTAACCTTATTATACAACAAAAGGCACCGTTATGATAACGATGCCTTTGCTAATGTGTCAATTAATGTTTCCACTTGTTCTTTGGTGAGATCACTCACACCTGAAGCTAAGCGATGGCCGCCGCCATTAAACTCTTGTGCAATCGTATTGATTGTGATGTTGCGTGAACGAATTGAGCCAGTATAGCCCCTTTCCTCACTTTCAATAATCATTAACCAAATCTCAACTTCGCGTATATCCGCCATGATTGAAATAAAAATCTTGGCTTCTCTTTCATCTAAGCCGATTTCCGCAAGATCTTTTTGACTGAGATAAATATAAGCTAATTTATCGACCCACTGTACTTTTTGTGATAATTCTCTTCTTAATTCAAAGAAGCGTTTTGAGCGGGTAAATAATTCTTGATTCAATTTAGTGATATTAGCACCACAATCAATCAAAAACGCTGCCGTTCTTAAAGTCTTCGAGGAAGTTGTTTCAATCGAAAAACGAATGGTATCGGTTAAAATACCGGCAAGTAATTTACTGGCAATTTCTTCATCGAAGGAGTACTCATCCACTGTTTGTAACATATCTGCGACAATTTCACAGCAACTGCCTCTGGTTGAATCAACGATTCTTAAATCGCCATATTTATCGACCACGGGATGATGATCAATCTTAATGATCTCTTGGGCGAGCTGATAACGTTCGTCATCAATACGTTCACGATTGGCTGTATCAAGGACAATCGCTAAAAAATCACCTAAATCATCAACTTGGTCCATCTTTGGAAAAATATGAAAGTTATGATCATCTGAGCCAAGCATATAAACAGTCTTCTTAGGATAGTTTTTCTTCAACCATAAAGCGAGACCGACTTGTGAGCCAAGGGCGTCACCATCTGGATTCTGGTGACGGAATAAAGCTATTGTTTCATATTTTTCAACGATTTCAATAAACTTATTTGACTTCATTGTGTATTCTAAACGCATCTTGAGCAATCACCAATTCCTCGTTTGTTGGAACAATCCAGACTTCAACTTCAGAGTCATCAGTGCTGATACGTTTTTCTTCTCCTCTTGTTGTTGCATTTAAGGCTTCATCATATTTCAAGTTTAAACCCTCTTTAAGTACATCAAGGATTGCAGCACGTGTACCGGTATCGTTTTCACCCAATCCTGCTGTAAAGACTAAGCCATCGACACGACCCAATTGCATGGTGTAGGCTCCGACATATTCTAAGACACGTTGGGCATACATTTTTCTTGTGAGAATTGCACGCTCATTACCTGCTTCAATACCTGCTTCAATATCACGAGCATCACTTGATAAACCACTAATACCTGCCATACCTGATTTTTTATTAAAGATGTCTAGTACTTCTTCTGCACTGATATCTAATTTTCTCATAAGGTAAGTAACAATCGCTGGATCAAGATCACCAGTACGTGTTCCCATAATAACACCTGCAAGTGGCGTAAAGCCCATTGATGTATTGACACAAATACCATCTTTAACAGCTGAAATCGAAGCACCATTACCTAAGTGTAATGTGATTAAGTTTAAGCCTTTTTGATCTCTGCCCATTAATTCTGCAGCACGATGCGCCACATATTCATGTGAAATACCATGTGCGCCATAGCGACGTACTTGTAAATCAGTATAGTATTCATAAGGTAAAGCATACATATAAACTTCTTCAGGCATTGTTTGATGGAATGCCGTATCAAATGCGAAAATGTGGGTTGCATTTGGTAAAGCTTCTTTAAAGGCACGATAACCAATAAGGTTTGCTGGGTTATGAAGTGGTGCTAAGTCTGCTAATTCTTCGACTTTCGCAACAGAATCTTCATCACAAAGTGCACTACCTTCAAAGTATTCTCCCCCATGAACAACACGGTGTCCTGCAGCAACAATATCGCTCAATGATGAAACAACTTCATGTTCAACAAGTGCATTTAAAACTAACTCTACAGCGACATGATGATCTGGAATATCTAATGTTTCTGTATGTTTTTCACCATTAAATTTGATGGTGAAAATACCATTTTCTAAACCAATTCTTTCTACAATACCACTGGCTAATAACTCAGCCTCTGGCATATCTAATAATTGAAACTTTAAAGAACTACTTCCTGCATTAACTGCTAAAACGTTACTCATATTTTCCTCCCTTAAATAAATAACTTTCAATCACTTTATTCACCTGTTCATTTTCAAGCGCATAAAGTTCATTGATAAATATTGTCCGTTTTGAAATAAATTGTAGCTTTTCTTCATATTCTTCTAAAAGGCTGCATGCCCTTTTTAAAGTATCGTAAACACCACTGCGCGATATTTCTAAAATATCCGCGATTTCTTGATAGGAATAATCTTCATGATAGTAATACTCAAAAACTTCCTGTTGTTTATCTGTCAATAGTTTGCCATAAGTATCATAAAGAAGATTAAGCGCTATCGTTTTTTCTACAATCATTTCTCATCTTGGACCAAGCGATAAACAAAGGCTTCAACATCAAACGGACGCAAGTCAGCCATTTTTTCACCCAATCCAATGTCGCTTACTTTAATCTTCAACTCATCGTTAATACTAAAGATGACGCCTCCCTTAGGAGAACCATCAAGTTTGGTTACGATTAATGAATCAACATCCACGATATCGGTGAACGCTTTGGCTTGCATCAGACCATTTTGGCCCGTGTTACCATCAATCACTAAGTAAGTGTGATCAATATGACCGGCTTCTTTAATTAAAACGCGACGCATTTTATCTAATTCATTCATTAGATTTGTTTTGTTTTGTAGACGACCCGCACTATCACAAATCATGATATCGATATCATGTTCTTTAGCATAACGCGCTGCATCTACGTAAACTGAAGCCGGATCTTGATTGGGTTTACCACCCACAAAATCAACTCCGACTTCTTCAGCCCAAAGGCCTAATTGCGAACTTCCTGCAGCTCTAAAGGTATCTCCACCGACAAGTAAAACTTTTTTTCCTTCTTGTTGGTAGCGATAGGCTAACTTGGCTGCAGTCGTGGTTTTTCCAGAGCCGTTCACACCGACAATCATCATAACATTTAATTGTCCAGGTTTGTAGTCATATCCTGGATGATTTTCACCATAATGGTCTAATAAAACTTTGGCGAAAGTTTCAAAAGCCTCCTCATGGCTCATATTACGTTTAATCTCTTTACGTAATTTCTTAATGATTTTCTCTGCTGTACTCAGTGATAGATCAGCTTGAAGCAAAATCGCAAGTAGGTGATCATACCAATCATCATTATATTCACTAGAACCCATGAAAAAATCTTTAACTTTATCGCCAAAACTGGCTTTACTTGCATCTAAGCCAGTTTTGTAGAGTTCTTTATCATCTTTTTTTTGAAATTTACTTTTTAATTGATCGAAAAAACTCATGCTTCCTCCTTTAACTCAATTGCCTGCTCGAGTTGTACCTTCAACATGGTCGATACCCCTTTATTAGGCATCGTCACTCCATATAATACATCACAACGTTCCATTGTTCCAGGACGATGAGTAATGATTATAAATTGCGTATCTTGACTGAAGTTATTCACGTAATTAGCAAAGCGTTCTACGTTGGCTTGATCCAAAGCCGCTTCAACTTCATCAAAAACACAAAGCGGTACATGGCGTGCCTTAATGATTGCAAATAGAACAGAAATCGCAATCAAGGCTTTTTCGCCCCCTGAAAATAATCTGATGTTTTGCACTGACTTGCCTGGCGGTTGCACATCTATGTCCACGCCTGTATTCAATAAGTCATCTGGATCAACCAGCACTAAACGCGCTTTCCCACCGCCAAATAAAGCAACAAAAACCGCATCTAATTCATCATTAACCCGATCAAACATCTCTTTAAACCGGACAATCATAATTTCATCCATTTCTTCAATAACGGACAATAGTTTACGACGACTTTCAATCAGATCATCCAATTGCTTCGTAATAAACTCATAACGCTCTTTGCTTTCTTTATATTCACTGGGCGCCTCTAAGTTCACATTCCCTAATTTTTGAATATCACTTCTGAGTTTTTGCACTAAAGAACGGTCGACATCTAAGCGATCATCATAAACATTTTCAAAAGCATAATCATAAGTCATTTGATATTCAGAGGATAAGCGTTCCAAACTGGCATCTCTTTGCGTTTTTGCTTTAGTAATATCTATGCGTAAACTTTGGGCTTTTTTATCTTGTTCACTGAGTTGCGCACGTTCTTCACGTACCAAGCGTTCATCTTTTTGAACTGCTTGCGCTTTTTTCATTCGCTCTTCTCGCTTTAATGAAATTAATGAAGTTGTCTCATCCCGTTTCATGTATAAGCGATTCAATTGTGAAACCAGTTCATCCTCCACGCTCTTTACATCTTCACTTGATTCTTCAATATCAAGCATTTTTAACTCCTCTTGCAATGAGCGATATTTTTCCCGTTTCACATCCAGTAAGGGTTCCAACTGAGCCAGCGATAAGCGAACTTGCATCAATTCTTGATTACTGTTATCAAGTCGCTTTTGTTGTTGTTCGAAAAGCTGAGTAATCTCGGCTTTTTCTTTTTCTAATAGCTGCAGGCGTTCTTCGGTTACGGCAAGCTCTTTTTCTAAGGTGAGGATAGAATGATTGGTTTTTGCTTTAAACCCACCACTCATCACACCGCCGCGATGAATCACATCACCTTCCAGCGTAACAATCTTATATTGATGCTTAAGCTTTTTCGCCAAAGCACTGGCAGTCTCGATATCTTCACAGACCAAAACATTGCCTAATAAACTTTTGATAAGCGTTTCATATTGTGAATGTGTTTCCACAAATTCATCAGCAAGACCAAGAAAACCTTGGTGATGTTGACTCACCAGATAGGCATCACTGTGAACCGATCGCGCAAAGACGGTCGTCAAGGGAATAAAGGTTGCTCGACCTGAACGATTTCTTTTTAAAAAATTAATCGCATTGGCCGCTGCCATCTCGTCATCACTGACAATATTCATCATTGCCCCTGCTAAAGCAGTTTGCACCGCTTCTTCATAATTATCTTTGGTCGTAATTAACTTCGCCACAACATCATGGATGCCATAGAGTGCTTTTTTATTTTCCATGACTGCTTGCACACCTTGATTTTGTTCAAAAGGCCGTTCAAGGCGATGCTTAATCATCGATAACGCTTTATTCTCACGCATTTCTTGCGCTTCGACTTGATATAATTGTTGTTTATAGTCCGTAAGCTTTTGATTTTGCGCTCTAATCGTTTCGGTAATTAAATCAAAATCACTTTTTAATTCCTGATAACGCGCCAGACGGTCTTCAAACTCAATTTTAGCTTCTTTTGTTTGTTCCTGTAACGCTTGCGCTTTGGCTTTTTTATCTCCAGTTTCAATCGTATATTTACGTTTCTCTTCTACTTCAACTTTCAAAGCTTCTAAATTGGCAATTTCTTGCACTGTATTTAAGACGCGGTCTTGTAAAATATTAATTTCTTGATCTAAAGCAAAAATCTCTTTACGTTTCACTTCAAGACTGTGATCCAAAACACCTTGACGCGTTTCTAAACCAGCAATTTCTGCTTCAAATTCAGCCAAAGCATCACTTTTCTCTTGAATTACTTGATTAAAAAACAAGATGTCTTTTACCAAAACCGTCACTTCAACAGACTCTAATTCACTTTGATACGCCAAATATTTCTCTGCCTTTTTAGCCGCTGTTTTAAGGCGTTTCATCTGGCTTTCAATTTCATCGACAATATCTTGCATCCGATCGATATTATCTTTCGTTCGCTCAAGTTTGTTAATGGATTCAAGCTTTCTCTTTTTATATTTAGAAACCCCGGCCGCTTCTTCAAAGACAAGGCGACGCTCTTCTGGTTTAGCTTCAGCAAAGTGACTGATGGTTCCTTGCGAAATAATCGACAGGGAATCACGACCCAAACCTGTATCCATCACCAAATCATGAATATCACGCAGACGACACTGTGTTTTGTTGATGAGGTATTGGGATTCTCGAGTATCACGATATAAGCGTCGGGTAATCTCGACTTCTTCAAAATCACTATTTAAAACTTTGTTTTCATTATTAAAGACTAATGTAACCTCAGCCAGGTTTACCTTACGCCGATTTTCACTACCGTTAAAAATCACATCCGTCATGCTATCACCACGCATAGACTTTACCGATTGCTCGCCAAGGACCCAACGAATCGCATCACTGATGTTACTTTTACCGCAGCCATTCGGACCCACAACGCCAGTAACACCATGATTAAAGTGAATCACTTCCCGGTCAGCGAAAGATTTAAAACCTTTCATTTCGATTTTTTTGAGGAACATAAATACCCCCATTTCTATTGATCTAGTATATTATACAACAATTCCACATATTTTAGTAGAATCACTCTATATTGCATTATTTTTAAAATAAGTTATAATGAATGCGGTTACACTTTGACCAAGTTGCATTTCCAATTTACATATGTTAAAGTGTTCCGGTACGAAGGAGGACACATGAGAAAACGAATTTTATTATCTGTTTTATCTGTTGTTATCTTCGCTTCCCTTTTCTTAGTAATGTATGAAAAGTTTAGCGCATCAACAAAAGCAATGGAAAGAACAGCCTTCAACTCAGTGTTTAGTGAAAACATTTCAATTGAATATCTGAGTGATTATCTCAAAGATAACCCTAAAGACCATGTACTTTTCATTAAAGACAACAGTCAAGATTCAACATATATATTAGATACCATTCTCACACCACTAGCTAACGAACAAAAAGAGCAAACGCTCCCAGAAATTGTTATTGTAGATATTCCTGAGGACACACAAATCAGTGTCACCAGACTCAAATCAATTCTTAATATTGAACGCTATCCTGCGTTTATCTATTTAGAAAAAGATGGCAATTTTGCCGATGCTAAAAAAATTGAATTTGACGCTTCACAACCGTTAAAAGCCGATGATCTTAAAACATGGTTTTTCGAAAATGGTTTGTGGAATGGCCCTTACGGAGTTCGCTAAATAGCGAACTCTTTTTTTATAAAGGCTTCACAAATGGTCGCTGAGCGCTCACTGGCCAATTCTAAATAAGTCTCAAATGTAAGCTCATTTCCATCAACAAAAGTCACATCTGATAAACCACGTAAAACAATAAACGGTACATTAAAACGACTCGCTGTGGCTGCAATGGCCGTTGATTCCATGTCTACTGCTAAAGCTTGGGGAAATTTTTCTTGAATTCGGGCAAAGGCAGCACTGGATTTTGTGACAAATTGATCACCAGCAACAACTTGCCCTTGATGATATGCCAATTTCAAATCTTCTAAAACTTCACAGGCATTTTGATTCAGTGTTTCATCGGCATAAAAGATATAACGTGGATCGGTAATGGTTTCTTCGCCAATATCAAAATCGTGATACTGTAAGACCGTTGATAAAACGATATCACCAATATTTTGTCCTTCCTTTAAGCCCCCAGCAGAACCAATGTTAATACAATAATCAATGGGATACTGTGACATTAAAGTACTGGCCGTAATCGCAGCATTGACTTTACCAACACCAGACTGTGCCAATAAAACTGTCTTATCCGCAATTTTCCCTTGATAAAAACGGGTGTTAAAAAGCATTTTTTCTTCAACTTCGCTCATTTTTTTATTTAATGCTGTCACTTCTTCTGGCATCGCAGCAATTACTAAAATCATAGTTATACATCCTTTCTGATGACATACATCACTTTTTCACCAATCTTACTGATTCCTTTTTCAGTGAAATCAGTGAAGACATCCACCGTAAAACCTTTTTCTTCATAACATTTAATCAATACTTTCGGATCAAACACCCATTGATAGACTGTATCAAAGGTGCCATCGAGATAATTAATGATATGAATTAACTTATCGTTTTCAACACTAATTTGGTAAGCATAATCGATACCTCCACGATGTCCTTCCTCTAAATAAGGCTCAGCAAATTCTTCTAAGCGATAAGGATGATGCGAATCTAAGAGAATTAAATCACTCAATTTAGTGGTTTCAGCTACAAATTTTTCTAAATCATCACGATGCATTATATGGTTTGTCGAATCATTGACACAGTACAAGGCATCAAATTTTTTATCTAAAGCAATATTTAAAAAGTCGCCCACAAAAAAAACTTCCGCAAGTTCCGGAAATTTCTTTTGCGCATCCGCAATTTTGTCTTCATCCAGATCAAATGCCATCCCTTTATAATCAGTAGCAAAAAGAGAAAAAAGATCACCTGTACCGCAAGCGCATTCCAAAATGGTATCATCTTTCTTTAAAAATGATTTGATCCATTCATAGTATAACTGGGTACCCTTTTCATCTGCGAAGATGGCATCATAGCTACTTCTCATCGATAAAATCCTGATACAATTTGTCAAGCTTGTAGTGCGCTCTTTCATCCGTAATGAAAAGATGAACAATCACATCATTAAAATCTAATAATACCCATGGCGATTGATCTGTTCTCTCTTGATGTCTAATATTAAAACCGGCTTTGGCGGTATTTTGTAAAACATGATCCGCTAACGCATTGACTTGACGTAAACTGGGTGCATCGGCGATGACAAAATAATCGCACAATGGGTGTGTTCGTTTAAAATCAACAACACGCACATCATTAGCTTTTCCTTGATCTAATGTCTCAACAACAATATTTAATAATTCACTCATTTTTATTCCTCCTTAAATAAGCTTCACTGGCTGCTTTAACAGCCTTGAACCCCTCATTAAGATCTTTTTTACTTAAACGTATATAGGGCTCACTATCATATTGACGTCCCCGTTCACATTTATCGGCAATAAATAATATTTTCGCAATATCATTGTTTGCTTGCCCATTAACATGATGACGAATGGCTTTTAATACATGTTTATCACTGTAATAATAATGCCGTGCTAATTGATCTGCCGCAAGATAAGCATGATTATAAGCTGTAATCTCTTGTCTTAAGTAAGGCGCCAAGTCTAAGTGGGCTGTTTGGTTTTCACGATGGAAATCATGCCATAAAGCCGCGATTTTGACCTTATTTTCATCAATTCCATGCACAGCAGCAAGTTCAAGTGCCAAATCTTTGACCCGTAAAGTATGAGCCAATCTTTGCTCAGACAAATGGGCAGCTAGGATTGATTTCGTATAAAGATGATGTTTTACCATATAACGTAATACTTTTTTATCAGTTAAACAAGATGTGCCTTGGCGTATCGCTGTAGATGACGTCGCAATTTTTGGACCTTGAATTACAGGATAAGGATGCTTCGCCTCTTCTCTACCGTAAACCACAAAACTGACACAATCATT
>DATBUC010000047.1:0-3960 GCA_036516515.1 Erysipelothrix sp.
GTATAGGTTTTCTACTTCGTCAGATTCGTCATCAATCTCGCCAACAATTTCTTCTAGCAAGTCTTCTAACGTGACAATCCCAACCATACCTCCATATTCATCAAGAAGAATCGCCATTTGATTTTGCGTACGACGTAATTCTAGTAATAAATCATCAGTAAAAATCGTTTCAGGTACAAATAACGGCTCATGGATAACATCCATCAAATCTATTTTTTCAAATCCGTGCTGATGAGCGTATTTTAATAAATTTTTCAAATGCAGCACGCCAATGACTTTGTCTTTGTCATCTTCATAAACGGGAATCCGTGAGAAGTTTTGCGACATGACTTTATCCAAATTTTCATCAATTGGATCAAGTAAATCAATCATAAAAGCATCCGTCCGAGGTACCATAACTTCACGAGCTAGCGTAGTATCAAGCGAGAAAACACCTTGAACCATTTCTAACTCATCCATTTCTAAGACGCCCTCTTTTTCTAATAAATAACGCATTTCATCACGCGTCATCTTATTATCATCGTCATCAAATTTCATTGGCGTAATTCGGCTAAGCAAGTCCGTCGAAAAGGATAATAACCAGACAAACGGACGCGTGATAAAACCAATCGCTATAATCGGTCCCACCGCAAACTGAGCAACCTCTTCCGATTTATTTAACGCAATCCGCTTAGGATACAACTCTCCAAAAACAATCGAGATATACGTTAAAGCAATCAAAACGATAAACTTCGATGCCTGAACGGCCCAAACCTTTTCGCCAAAGACCGGCGCTAGTTTCAAAGCAAAGCTATCTGCTAAAGACGCCCCGGATAAAATATTGACTAATGTAATACCTACTTGAATCGTCGATAAAAAATTACTCGTATTATCTAATAATTTAACCAATCGTTCAGCAGCCTTATCGCCACCTTCTGCTTTCTGTTGAACTCGATTAATATTCAACGACACAACGGCAATCTCTGCCGCGGCAAAAAAGGCGTTTAGTAATGTCAAGACAATTAAAATACCAAATAATACTAATAAAGACTGACTCTCTGGATCAGCAGTCATACGCTGTTCTCTCCTCACAAAATAAATTTAATTAAAACACAATTAAGCCTAATAATACCATAAAAATCTTTATTTTTCAATTTTTTCAAGCGTTTTGGCGGGTTCTTTTTGCGAAAGTAATTCCCGTCGTTGTCGCACTTGTACCATATCGTAGACGTGAATAAAAACGGTCTTACAAACAGCATAGAACGGCACACCTAAAATCATCCCTAGCAGTCCCGCAATATTTCCTGCCACTAATAAAATAATGATAATCGTTAGTGGATGAATATCCAAACTCTTACCAATCACATTAGGATAAATAATATTCCCATCAATCTGTTGGACGATTAATACGACGACACAAGCAAGCGCTGCATGCAACAAGGCTTTCTCATGACCACTAAACAACGTCACAAATAGTGCTGGTGCTAAACCAAGATACGGCCCAACATATGGAATCATATTCGTAATTCCTGCAATTATACCAAACAGAAAAGCATACTCAACCCCGATAATCTTATACCCAATCATCGTTCCTACTGCTACGAATGTACATTCAATCGCCTGTCCACTGATATACTTAGAAATCGTTTGACTCATCTTGTGTAATAACATTAAAATTTCATCTTTGGATTGTGCTGGGAGATATTTTTCAATCATCGGTACAAGTCTATCCCCATCTTTTAACATATAAAACAACATAAACGGCACAGTTACTACAACAATCGTGACGTTAGCGAATACACCCACGAATGAACCTAAACCAGAAGAAACACCATTTATCACTTTCCTAACAATCGCTCCCAACGATAAGTCCATCTTATCTAAGTAACTTTGCACGTCGAGATCTTTAACGAGAGGGTGTGAGAACAGTTGCCCCGTCCAATCCTCCACCGCTTTTATAAATTGCGGTAGATTTTGAATTAATTGTCCCATTTGCTTTATTAAATTAGGGATAATCAAACTAACAAAAAAGATAAACATGCCTATAAAAAAAAGTAAGACAGCTGCTACTGACCAATTTTTAGATAAATTCGCTTTGGCTTGAAGCCACTCCACTAGCGGGTTTAACATATAATATAAAAATCCCGCAATTAAAATAGGAGAAAATAATGTTGAAAAGAATGTAAAGAACGGTTGAAATACAAAATCAATCTTCGTTGACACGAAAATCAAACTCGCAATAATCAACAATTCGAGAGACCAAAACATCAATTTAGAGTTTCTTAATCGCTCAAACATAAAAAACCTCCTTATTTCTACTTAATTAGCATTTAAAAATGAATCTATCTCCTATATAATACAAAATATATATAAATTATCCTTTTTTTAAAAATGATTGTCAATATATTTATCATAATAGGAGGGTCCTCATGATTTATCACATTGAACACACGGATACGATTATTTCGCCTGTCTATCAAGATGCTCTTGCACTTAGAAAAACAATCTTTGTTGAAGAGCAAAATGTCCCACTTTCGATTGAAATTGATGCTTATGAAAAACACTGTCGTCACTTCGTCTTATACCATGATGAAAGTCCTTTAGCCACCTGTCGTTCCTTACCACTTGAAAATGCTCAATTAAAATTACAACGTATGGCGGTAAAAAAGGAATATCGAGGTCAACATATTGGCTCCTATCTTTTAAACCATATCATTGAAGATGCACAGAACGAAGGATACCAGTCTATTATTCTCGGTGCACAAGAACACGCTGTCCCATTTTATCAAGCTCTGGGGTTTAACATTTGTAGTGAACGCTACATGGACGCTGATATTCCTCATTTTGATATGAAAAAAGAAATTTAATTGAAATTATTGTTATTTTTTGACCATAAGACTTGAAAACATGCGTAAACATCAGTATCCTTTACATAGCAAATAAATCAAGGAGTCGCAATATGACACAAAAACAACGACAACTTATTCTTGGTCTGGTTGTTCTTATTTTAATATTATTCATTGCGTTATTACGCCTAAAATTTCAAAATAAATCACCAAGAGATAGTTGGGTGCCAAGTTCTCCTCCAATCGTACAAACTATTTTTTTCACATCCGGAGAAGAAATTACTTTTGAAGAGCCTTACGAAGCACATCAAACTGCGCAGCAATTAGCGGCACTAGAAAATCAATTAACTGATGTTACGGAAAATATTAGAAGCAATGAGAGTAAAGAATCTTATCTAAAATGGCAACTCGCAGTTGAAGATACGATACGCTATTGTCAAAGACATGGCGATATGCGCCATATCCAACAAGGAAAAGAATTATTAGCAAAAGGTTTCTTAAAATTTTACGCATCACCTTAAAGCCAATTTTAATGATTGGCTTTTTTTATTGCCCCTATTTTGTGCTTTACTTTCTTTTTTTTATCGTTATAATTAGGTTTAGCTTAAATAAAGTTTAGGGATACCTAAAAAGGAGAGAAGAAATGAAAAAAACAATTATAGCATCATTGATAGTCAGTGGACTTTTCATAAGCCACAACGTTTTAGCAACAGAGGTGACAACCGACTTAGCAGAACAAAGCGCAGACGTTTCAGAATTGATAGTCCCTGAGACCTCATCTCTTGAGATAGGTCATGTTTTTACCGACCAACAAGGTGTTATTTATAAAATCACCTCCATCGATGGCGAACGTGGTGACGTACAAGTAGGTGATGGCGAAAGCCCTATTCCAAATCTTGGCTCGCATGTACAAATCCCTGAAACATTAGATTTTGAAGGGGTTACGTTTACCGTCAAACAAATCGGCAGTTTTGCTTTCACGAAGTACCAAGATGAAGGAGGCGCTATCGCAGAAGGCGGATCAAATGTAGAAATTATTGAACTACCAAAATCTATCACAACCATTCAGCCAAAGGCGTTTTACTCGTCACTTGATTTACGCTTAATTCACTTTACACCAGATAGTCAGTTGACC
>DATBUC010000048.1:0-5096 GCA_036516515.1 Erysipelothrix sp.
GTAATCTGGTTTTTAATATCTGTTAAGCCAACATTTTCACTCAACCAATGCCACAATCCCTTTGCACCAACTTGATTCTCTGGATGTTGGTAAAAAGCAAAAACAGATTCAATCATCGAGATAGTTTGGTTAAAAAGTTTCGGTACGTATACAGTAATCGAAAAATATAACCCTAATACAATGAGCAAGTAGGTCAGTATTATGATAACTTTCTTTGGAATTTTTGTTTTTTGATACAAGACATTTACTAGACGAGTCAATAAATACGTCAAGATAAATGTAATAAGTAACAGATTAATAATACTTCGAAATATATACAACAATATGCCAATTAAAACTAATGCAAGCGTGCGACGTAGTGTTGTTTGTTGCTTGATTTTATTCCACCATTCCATTTACAATACTCTTTTCTTCATATTTAATATTTACTGTCTGTTTGTTTAGTTGCGATTAAATAATCTTCCCACAGCAAGTCGAAGACATCCATCGTCTCAACATAGTCACCATAGTCTTCTAAGTATGAACTAATACGATGATAACTGCTATCGTGTTTAGGAAATTGAGAATCTTGAGCAATCGCTTCGCAAAGTCGTGACCGTGCAGTGTCAATACGTGCTTGCCTTTGCGATAAAATATAATCGTAAAAACTACGCATTCACGTCATCCTTCCAAACCTTTTTTAAAAATTGTTGACGGCTTCTACTACTCATCTTATATCGTGAAGGATCTTTTTTATAAAAATCTTGATGATAGTCTTCCGCCGGATAAAATGGTTGTTTGGGCTCAATTTTAGTAACTACCGGCGTACAATAACGTCCTGATGCATCCAAAGCTTGTTTACTTTTTAGGGCAATGTTTTTTTCTTCCTCATTTTCATAAAAAATAACAGGACGATAACTATCTCCTCTATCTTGAAACTGACCCCCAATATCGGTTGGATCAGTTTGTTGCCAATATATTTCGACTAACTCTTCAAATGAGATAATACTGTCATCATAAGTAATCTCAACAGCTTCAGTATGTCCTGTCTTCCCTGAACAAACTTCCTCGTACGTTGGATTTACTACATGACCACCCGTGTAACCTGAAATCACTGAGAGAATCCCAGGACGTTCATCAAATGGCTGCACCATACACCAAAAACATCCTCCAGCAAATATCGCTTGTTTTTTCATGTTGTCCCTCCTATTTGTTTTCTATGGGCAAATAAACACTCATACGAATATCATCATCTACCAAATTAATCCGGTCTGCTTTTAAACGTAGACCATTTTTTAATGGGAGTTGATCCAGATGAACTATGATATACGTTTCTTCAGAATTAAACTCAACCCATTTCGGTATATCTAAGCCATGTTCTAATTGTTTCATGACATAACTTATAGGTAATTGTAAACTACCTAAAGAAATATTGCGAGCCTTAAGCTGAATATTACCGTCTTCCATAACATAAGGGTCAAAATATAAATAAAATTCAACTGGATAGCCCAATAATTTAAATGTTCCTGTTAATAACGCTTGATCTTCCAAATAAAAATCATAAGAAACTCCTGAGTCTTTTAAGAACTCATTTAAATAATGACTAATCACAAAATTTAATTGTTTTTTAGTACTTGTAAGCTGAAAGCTTGGATCAGCTTGTGTTTTAACTCGTTTTTCCACTTCTTGTCGATATGTCACTTCTCTTTTATCCGTGATTCTATATCCTACAAACAAAATAATCGCTAGTAATACGCCGATTAAAGAAAAGAACGCAATACGCCATGGATTTTTCTTAACAGCCTTTTGTTTATGATTGCTTTCTACATTCATATCATTTTTTTTCAAGCCACTCACTCTTTTCTGACATTAATTTTTCAGTAAATTGATTCGCAATTAACTGATACCCCATCCTATTTGGATGAAATTTATCTTCATCGGACAACAAGTTGTTTTCAGTTGTTTCTGATGTGGTATCCATACCTGAAGATAATAATTCATCTATTGGAACAAAGTACGCCCGTTTATCTTCTTTTGTTACTAATTCGCTTCGCTCGTTCCAACGTGTCACAATCTCGTCCATACCTTCAATTTCTTGAAAGGTTAAATAAAAAGGATTGTAAATTCCTAACTGAAAAATAGGTGCCTTTTTATTATACAGGCGAATCGTTTCATACAAGGCAGATAGATTGTTTTGATAGTCAGTCGCTGGTTTAGCAAAAGTTGCCACATCCAACTCTTTAAATAATTGCTTTCGTATCACTTTCATCAAGTCATTTCCGCCAACAGTTAGTAAAATAAAGTCTGCCTTTTTTAAACTCGCTTGAATCTCATCATTCGACTCAATACGCTTTTTAATTTGAATACTCGTGTCACCTGCTTTACCAAAATTAGATGCGTCAATCGCCTCTATACCGGTAGCTTCTCGTAATTTATCAGTGACTATCGGAACATAGCCACCTTTATTTTCAATATCACCAATACCTTCAGTCAGGGAGTCGCCGATTGCCACGTATTCTAAGCTATCCTTATATTTAATGCGTTGCTCATTCGGCTTCATTAAATTTGGCTGTTTTGGAATGAAAAGAGTCAGAGCCACTACAGCTAAGGTTAAACATAGGATAAAGCCTAATAATTCACCAAAATATTTTTGAAAAATTCTCATATTATCCCTCTTATCTATTTGGAATAAAAAAACAGATCAAATGATCTGTTTTTAATTAATCTGTATAATACATAATCGCAAATGCGCCTTTACCGGTATGCGTTGAAATAGTTGAAGAAGTTGTTAAAATAGGTATGTGCATGTTGGGAAATAATTTTTGCAATTCTTCTTTATAATAAGAAGCAATCTCTAAACCGTTTGCATGTGAAATACCTATAGCTCGAATATTCTTTTTTGAAGCTATATCTTTCTTTACTTCTTCAAACCATCTCATAAAAGCTTTGGCACCACGGCCCTTGCTCATCGTTTCTAAACCGGTGTCTAAAAGTTGCATGACAACGCGGATATTAAACACATTTGATAACACTCCAGTCGCACGACTAATTCGGCCACCTTTCACTAAATTATCTAGCGATGCGACACCGATATATAAGGTAGTGTTTTCTTTTACTTTTTGAACTTCTTGAATAATTTCTTCTTTTGTAGCACCTTCAAGTGCCATTTCTGCAGCACGGATAACTTGAAAACTTGTCCCCTGGTCTGCAAAAGTACTGTCAATTACAGTGACATCGGTTTTACTAATTTGTGCAGCCTGTCTAGCTGCTTCAACTGTACCACTTAGCAAATTAGTTAAGTGAATGGATATAACGCTACTGCCGTCTTTCCCTAATTCATCATAAGCTTCTACGAATTCGCCAATTGGAGGTTGACTTGTTTTAGGAAGAGCTTTAGCATTCGCCATCATGTCCATAAAATCGTCGCCATCCAAATCCGCATCACGATAAATTACATCATCTACCATGACGGAAAGCGAAACAATTTTAATTCCTAATTTTTCAGCCAGTCCTGGTTCCATCGTGCAAGCTGAATCTGTCACAATTTTAACTTTGGTCATATTTATACCCATCCTTTTACAAAAGAGTTTTTTCGTGTAGAATAAGTATCAGAGAGATACTTCCTTTCAAGTATAACAGATAAGAAAGGGTTTTTCACTTAAAAATAGTCGAAAGGACGTGGAAATATGGAGCAATCCTATTCATCGAAAAGATATTTAATCGTTAATGAGGTTTTAAACGCCGTCACACACGGAATTGGCGTTGGTTTAAGCATTGCTGGATTAGTTATTCTATTAGTTAAAGGAGCAAAGATGGGGTCACCTATCCATGTCGTTTCTTACGCCATATATGGTGCTACCCTCATTCTTTTATTTTTATCTTCTACCCTCTTTCATAGTTTGATTTTCACTAGAGCGAAAACGGTCTTTCAAGTTTTTGACCATAGTTCTATTTATTTACTTATCGCAGGTAGCTACACACCATTCTGCTTAACAGTCATCAAAGGTCCTTTAGGTTGGGGACTGTGCTTAGCAGTATGGGCTTTAGCAATTGCTGGCGTCATTTATAAATCCTTGTTTTTAAAGAAAAAAGGAAAAACAGACGTCGTGCTTTACATTATTATGGGTTGGTTATGTCTGTTTGCTTTCAAACCACTTTTTAATGGACTTGGCGTTGAAGGGACATTACTCCTTGCTGGAGGCGGGGTTGCTTATACCGTTGGCGCACTGTTTTACAGTCTGAAAAATGTTAAATTCATGCACGTTGTTTGGCATTTCTTTGTTCTGTTGGGTGCTGGTTTAATGTACTTCTCCGTTTTATTTTACACATAAAAAATAATTAAAAAAATCTACCTGTTAACTCAAGTTAACAGGTAGATTTTTTAACGACGCGATAAAACACGTTCAATCGTTGCATCGACTAATTCAGATTGCGCGTCAATTACCGGAAATTTTGTTTGTGATGTTTCAGCTTGCATTAGCGATAGTTCCGTACATCCTAGAATAACCACATCACACGCCTCTTCTTCCATCATTTCTTTCAAAATATACTGATAGCGTTCTTCATTTAAATAGTTTTGAGCCTTGATATCATCATAAATTAGCCTCATAACTTCTTCTTGAATCTCTTTGGGTGCCATGACGAGCTCAATTTGCTCATGTTTTTCCATTTCGTGATGATACACACCCGAGGATACTGTACCCGTTGTGGCTAAAAGACCTACTCTAATCTTTCTATTGAGATGAGAATAGCTCTTGACAACCTGTTCTACCGCAATACGAGGCATGTGTAAAATAGGAATCTCCGTCTGTGCTTGTAGCTCATTGTAAAAATAATGAGCTGTATTGCACGTTAAAACAAAAAAGGAAGGATGTAGAGGTGATAATTGTCGGATATCTTCCGTTAAAGCCTCTACTGGACTGTCTAACCTCGTATCAAGAATGTATGCGGTACGATCAGGGACCGTTGCATGATTAAATAAGCAGTAATTCAAATAATCTTGGTCTTTTTTTGCAGGCGTCCGTTTATTTAATAAATGAACGAAGCTTTCAGTTGCTTGTGTGCCCATACCGCCTAATATGACAAAGAAATCTTTCATAGCTTACCCCTTCTTTTGT
>DATBUC010000049.1:0-11632 GCA_036516515.1 Erysipelothrix sp.
CGTTTGATCTAATATAGCATCAAAGTTCTCATCAGGGAGCTTTAACCAGCTATCTGTTGTCGAATCCTTCATAAATAAGCCTGCATCTTTTTTCATATACATTTCAATTGGCATGTCCATTGTTTCTTTACCTTCATTCATCATATCAGGCATTGTCATAGATCCTGATAAATGCATTGCAAGTGGATCAACGATGATATCCATCTCCATTTTGGAGTCGATTGAAAACTCCATTGCTTCTTCACCAGACCCAACCTTTGTCACCTGTGTCATATCCATTTTAGCACTTGCACTTTGAATATCAGCCTGGCGATCTACTGCTTTGTCATACACTTGTTCTAAAGTGAGTTTGCTTTTATTAGTTGTGTCTTTCGTAGGCGTAGCGCTTGAATTACAAGCGGCAAGTGTCAACGCTAGTGTTCCGACTGCTAATACTTTAAAAATTTTCTTCATTACTTTCATCTAGATTTAGGACAAAACTTAAACTTCTTTATCGATGAACGGCTGACAATTATCGTAAGAGGTGGGGAACGCGAGTTAGATTTAATTCAAGCAGAGATGAATAAAATGAAACAACTTTATGATGTGGATTACGGAGTTGGGGAGCTATTTGTGGATATAGACAGCGTTCCAGATAGTTATAACCAAGCTGAATCTTTCATTGAAATTTTAGATTTCTATAAAGGACATCATGCAGTGGAAAATATAACGGTCAGTGATTCTAATTATACCCTTTCAGAAATGCACCCGATCTCTTTCAAAAAAATGCGCCATGCTTTAAGCATCGGTGATTACGAACTGATTGAATCAGAAATGAAAGCAATATTTCAAGAACTGATAAGTAACGGGTCACATCCTAGTTACGTTAAGTATTTATCATTTATCATTTTTTCAGATATCGATAGAGAGTTCGAATGCTTTGATAAAGAAAAATATCAAGAAATCGCTAAAAAATTGGACCAAGCTGAAACATATGAAGATTTAGAAATGATTCTCTTATCTTCGTTAGAGAGTACGCGCGATTTATCAGAGATGCGAACCTATAATCCGAATGTACAAAAAGTTTTAGAAATTGTTTTTGATCGTTTTTCAGAAGATTTAAGTATTAGTTTAATTGCTGAAGAACTCCATCTCAATCCTATGTATTTAGGACAATTATTTAAGAAAGAAATGAAAAAGAGTTTTTCTCAATACTTAAATAATTTTCGTGTAAAAGAAGCCCAGTTATTGCTTAATCATAGCAATTATAATGTTAATGAGATTGCCAGTTTAGTGGGTTATTCTTCATCAGGATATTTTTATAAGAACTTTAAAAAAGAATGTGGCCTTTCTCCAGGTGAGTATCGAGAAATGTATCAAGATAAAAAAAGCGAAGACTGAGTCTTCGCTTTATTTTTTTGAAACTGAAAATGGTCTTTGTTCAAGTGAATATTCTTTTTGTTTTGGTAAGAAATTCAATGTGAAATCAATTTTTGGACCTTTCATGAGATCCTCGTGTTTAAAGTAAAGATTCTCATAATTATCGCCATTAAAATGAATTTCATCGACAAAATTGAAATGTTCCTTATTATCATAAGTATTAATTTCTAAAGTTTGTCCATTGCTTAGGTGCACTTTAGCTTGATCGATTAATGGAATACCAACGACGTATTCTCCTGATGCAGGTGAAACAGGATAGAAGCCAAGCGCTGAGAAGATAAACCAAGCGGACATGCTACCGTTGTCTTCATCACCAGGATAGCCTTCGAAACGATGGTTAAATGCATGTTTCATTAAGTTTCTTAAGACATGCTGGCTATATGCTGGCTTACCGGCAAATTGGTACAAGTATGGTAAGTGGAAACTTGGTTGATTTGAAATTGCAATTTGTCCAAAATCAACGGCTGCCATCTCACTCATTTCATGAATTTCAAAATTATATGAATTTACATTAAAGTATGGTTTTGTATTTGCAAGTTCAATTAATTTATCTAAGAAAGGTTTTTCACCACCATGAAGTGACATCAGACCGTGAATATCATGGTATACAGCAAAGCTGTTCTGCCAAGCTGATCCTTCCGTATAATCCTGCCCCCAATTAAATTGGTCGAAATCCGTTCTAAAGTTTCCTTCTTTATCTCTTCCAATCATAAATCCATATTCTTCATTAAAAAGCTTACGATAATTCTGTGACTGGTTCATATAAAATTCAACATTTTTATGATCTTCCATCACTTTAGCAACTTGCGCAATACAGAAATCACTGTATGCATTGTCTAAACTTTGGTTCACAGACTCTGGATAGTCAGTGGGTACATAACCTAATTTTAGGTAATCATAGACAGCACGTCGGCCATAATTAGGATTATCAGATTCATTGTTAGCGCCAAATAACATCGCTTCATAAAATTCTGGAATTAAATCTGTTGCAATTCCTTTTACAGCCGCATCAGCAATCACTGCATCGACTAATGTACCAGGCATAAGTCCACGTTCATCTGGTGATAACCATTTAGGTAAAAAGCCTGACTCACGATAGGAATTTAAAAAACCTGCCATCATTTCTTCATATTCTTCAACAGCGATTAACGAGAACAATGGATAAACACTTTTGTATGTGTCCCAAAAACCATTATTTGTATAAAGTACACCTGGTTTTACAGCTTTTGCAAGTGTATCGTAGTGAATTTTATTATCGTTTTTGTCGATTTCATAGAATTTTTGTGGGAATAAAAATACACGATATAAGTTACCGTAGAATGTTTTACGTTCGTTTTCGTTGTGATGCGAAATTTCAATGCGATTAAGGTAATTGAGCCAAGCGGATTCAGCTTGTTTTTTCATATCTTCAAAACTCAGATCCTTTTCACGATCAAGATTCAATAAAGCTTGCTCGTGTGAGATAAATGAAGAAGCAAAGCTGAGTTCTAATGTTGGTGTGTCAAAGCTAAGATTGACAAGCTCATTAATTTTTTCAACTTTGGTGATTTCTGAGTCCGCTCTTAAAGTAAAATACATTTTGAAATCTTTATCTTCACAACCAGCATAGTTGAATATCGTACCTTGGATTGTGTGGGCATCGATTTGTTGATAAGCGACGCCTTTTTCCGCAGAAAGCGTTAAACCGACATTATCTTTCAATGAACTGAGTTTAAGTTTCATTCCATAGGTGCTTGCAGTTAATTCTGATTTTAAGCGATAACGCATACTGAATACTTGATTATAGTGTGGTTTAAAAATCGCTTCATCAGGGCGATAAGAGCTTTGTACATGGAACAAATCTTGGAGTTTAGGATTACCTGTATAAGGTGTGAATAACATCCAAGAAAAATCGCCCATCCAAGGACTTGGTTGATGGGTTACTCTAAAACCTTGAAATGTTTTACTACGTGGGTGAAACCACCAGCTCCCATTTTCTCCATTGGTTTGTACCGCAAAATAATTCATTGCAAAAGGGACACCGGTGTAAGGCAGGGCGTTCCCATTAGAATATAAATGCGCGTTTTCTGTACCTTGCCTGATATCTATCTGATTTAAAATTGTCATGAATCTATTCCTTTCGACTGGAGTCTCTTGCCACAAGGCTGACATCCAATTTAATATTCTTTACATCTTTCTTTTTATCATAATGTATTTCTTGTAATAATTCTTTCATTGCACGAAAACCGATGCTTTCAAAATCCTGAGCGACGGAGCTTAGGCTTGGATTAACCAGTTCCGATGCTTGTGAATTATCAAAACCGACCAGTTTAATATCTTGTGGAATTTTGACATTGTTACTGAGTAACTGGTTCATTACTTGAATCGCTAAAATATCATTTTCAAAGACGATGCCGTCAAATTTAATAAATTGTTCGAGATCAAAGTGATGAAGTGGTTCGAAGTATACAGCTTCTTGTGGTTTGAGATCATCTTGTTTTTCAAATGCTTTCAAATAACCTATGAAACGTTCTCTACTAGAAGAAATGTTAAAAAAATCTTTTTGCCCAACAAAACCAATTTTTTTACATTTTTGTTTCATAAGATGCTCGGTCGCGATAAAGCCTCCCTGCACGTTATTGGGTGTGACCGAAGTCAGGGGCACGCCTGAAATTTCTTTATCAAGTAGAATGGTCGGAATATTGCCTTCAAATAGTTTAAAAATAAAATTCATACTTTCATTGCTACTTTGTGGATAAAGAATAACACCCGCGTACTGAGAAAAATCATGTTGTTCCTTATGTAAGCTCTCATTATCTAAGATATGTAAGCGATAAGGACTCTCAGTTAATGCCTTTAACATCCCTTGGGTATAGTTGCCGAAATTAGGTGCATTTGGGAAAGGCATAACGAATAAGATTTCGTGAGTACTGTTAATGTCATCTTTTTGAATAAAGCTGCCTTTACCCTGAATTCTTTTGACATAGCCAAGCGTTTCAAGATCGTTCAAAGCTCTCTTGGATGTGATACGGCTGACTTTGTATCGATCAGCGAGTTCATGCTCTGTCGGGAGTTGATCGCCATTTTTAAGATTTCCAAGCTGAATATCGTTTAAAATATCATCAATAATCACTTGGTATAGTGGTTTTTTCATAAACGACCCCTTTCTGACTTTGATTATATCATTTGTGATGGAATATTCAATATTTCTCTCGTATATTTACTAGACAAGTTAATGAGTATACCATATAATAAAGATGCAATAAAATACCAGTCCAATTGGTATATCAATAGGAGGAAGTTATATGACATATAAGACAGTTCCAAGCGCCGTAGCCGCGTTTATGGATGATATTGAAAAAAAATGTGATGCAGTAAACCCTAAATGGGGTAAAATCTTCAAAAATGTATTTTCAAATACATTAGTAACAACGGTTGATCGCGTTACAGAAGATGAGACATATATCATTACTGGCGATATTCCAGCAATGTGGCTAAGAGATTCTACCGCTCAAGTACGCCCATACTTAGTAATCGCTGAAAAAGACGAAGAAATGAAAAATATGATTAGAGGTCTTATTAACCGCCAATTTATCTACATTAATCATGATCCTTATGCCAATGCATTTAATGCAGACTTCAATGGTGCAGGTCATCAAACAGATAAAACAGATTTAACAGATTTAATTTGGGAAAGAAAATATGAAATTGACTCATTGGCATATCCAATTCAATTATCTTATTTATATTACAAATCAACAGAAGATAAATCAGTCTTTAATGAAAACTATATTGAGGCAGTTTTAAAAATTCTAGAAGTTTGGGAGACAGAGCAAAATCACGAAAACTCACCTTATAATTTCGAAAGAGATACATGGAGAGCAGAAGATACTTTATCCCATGATGGTAAAGGATCACCTGTTGCATATACAGGAATGACATGGTCAGGATTTAGACCAAGTGATGATGCATGTAAATATCATTACTTAGTGCCATCTAACATGTTTGCAGTCGTAACATTACGTTACCTACAAGAAATCTTCACAGAAGTGGTAAAACATGATGAAATTGTAGCACGCGCGGCCAAACTCGAAGCAGAAATTGAAAAAGGAATTAAAGAACATGCCATTATTGAAACAGAAGATGGTCCTGTTTACGCTTATGAAGTTGATGGTTTTGGTAACTATTCATTAATGGACGATCCAAACGTACCAAGCTTATTGTCAGCACCATACCTAGGTTATGTTGATGCAGACGACGAAATTTATCAAAATACAAGAAATCTTATTTTAAGTCCGAAAAACCCATATTACTACGCAGGTGAATACGCAAAAGGATGTGGCAGTTCACATACACCAGAAAATTACATTTGGCCAATTGCACTTTCACTTGAAGGTTTAACAGCAAAAACAAAAGAAGAAAAAGCAGAAATTATTAACACATTAGTTGAAACTGATGGTGGCACAATGATGATGCATGAAAGCTTTAATGTTGACAATCCAAAAGAATTTACCCGTGAATGGTTCTCATGGGCTAACATGATGTACTGTGAATTAGTCATGGATTACTTTGACATTAGAGTAAAACAATAGGAGGCAATTATGAAGAAAAAAGTACATATTATTTCCCACTCGCACTGGGATCGTGAATGGTATTTACCATTTGAACAACACCATATGCGTTTGGTCGAGCTCTTTGATGATTTATTTGAAATATTTGAAACTGATCCAGACTTTGATAGTTTCCATTTGGATGGACAAACGATTTTATTAGATGATTATTTAGAAGTTAAACCAGAAAATGAAGCCCTTGTAAGAAAATATATCGCTGAAGGAAAATTGAAAATTGGACCTTTCTATATTTTACAAGATGATTACTTGATTAGTGGAGAAGCCAATGCACGAAACATGCTAGTTGGTTTACAAGAAAGTAAAAAATGGGGCGACCCTGTCATGCTTGGCTATTTCCCAGATACATTTGGAAATATGGGACAAGCACCACAGATGATGAATCAAGGTGGCATGAAAGCAGTAGCTTTTGGCCGCGGTGTAAAAACAACAGGATTTAATAACCTTGTCGTCGATGAGCAATACTCTACAGAATTTTCCGAAATGTGGTGGGAAGGATCAAATAAAGAGAAAATCTTTAGTATCCTTTTTGCTAACTGGTATAGTAATGGAAATGAAATTCCAGTAGATAAAGAAGAAGCCATTAAATTCTGGGATCAAAAACTTGCTGATGCGGAAAAATTTGCCTCAACAAACCATCTGCTTATGATGAACGGGGTTGACCATCAACCAGTTCAAAAAGATGTTACTGAGGCGATCAAGTTAGCAAACGAGCTTTATCCAGATTATGAATTTGTTCATAGTAACTTTGATACCTACATGGAAGAAGTTATGGGCGATATCTCTGATGATTTAGGCAGTGTTGCAGGTGAATTAACCAGTCAGGAAACAGATGGATGGTATACATTAACCAATACAGCCTCATCACGTCTATACTTAAAACAAGAAAATACCAAAGTTCAAAACTTACTTGAGCAAATCACTGAACCACTCGCAAGTATGGCTTATGAAGTTACCAACTATTACCCACATGAGAAATTACGTTATGCCTGGAAATGGCTCATGAAAAACCATCCACACGATAGCATTTGTGGCTGTAGTGTTGATGAAGTCCATGATGAAATGATGACCCGCTTCCAAAAAGCTGAAGAATCAACAAAATTTGTCAGAGATGAAGCACTTCGTCATTTACAAAATGCAATTGATACAAGTGCATTTTCTAGTGATGCAAGACCATTTATTGTTTTCAACACATTAGGACACAATAAAACTGAGGTTGCTGAAATTACAATTGAGTGGGAACGACTACCATTTGTAGCAGGAAAATTACCAAAACATCTTTACGATGAATTAAATAATAAAGCGCTTGAGCCTTTTAAACTTGTTGATAAAGAAGGTAATGAAATTCCTTTTGACTTTGTCAGTCGCGAAGTATTATTTAACTATGATTTACCAAAAGATAAGTTCCGTCAACCTTACATGGCAACTTACATCACAATCAGAGTACCATTCAAAGATTTCCCTGGCCTATCATGGGATGTACTTGCACTTGTTCCAAGTGATCAAGATGTGGTTGAACAAGCAAATATCAAAAACAACAATGTCTTAGAGAACGAATATATTAAAGTCACAGTAGCAGAAAATGGCCAACTCGATATCTTAGATAAAAAACAAGATCGTTTATTTGAAAATATGATGCGTTTAGAAAATACTGGCGATATTGGAAATGAATACATTTTCAAACAAGCTGCCAATGATAAGCCGCTATATGCTGATGAGTATGAAACGGTTGTAACTAAAACTGTTGAAACAGATTTAGTAGAAGTTGTGGAAATCAAACAAACTATGATGATTCCAAAAGCTGCGGAAGATACATTGGATTATGAACAAAAATCAGTAACTGAAATGCGTCAAAGAACTTCAGAAAGAAGTAAAGAACTTGTCGAATTTGTTGTAACAACAACACTTCGTTTAGAAAAAGACAACCCAATGTTGAAATTCTCAACACATTACAATAACGTCGCTAAAGACCACCGTCTACGCGTTGTCTTCGATACTAAGTTAGATGTTGATACCCATGTTGCAGAAAGTATCTACGAAGTAATTGAAAGACCAAATAGTGTCAGTGATCGTTGGGAAAACCCAACGAATCCACAAAGAATGCAAGCGTTTGTGAATATGTTTAATGATGACTATGGCGTCACACTTGCTAATAAAGGATTACCAGAATATGAAGTGTTAGATAACCGCTACATCGCGATTACACTTCTAAGAGCAACAGGCGAACTGGGTGACTGGGGCTACTTCCCAACACCAGGAGCACAAAGCTTAGGAGAAAACACAATGGAATACGGTTTAATTTTCCATGATGAAAATACACGATTCGCAAGTTATCACCATGCTAAAGCTTTCCAAATTCCATTTACAAATGTACAAACAACCGTTAAAGAAGGCCCATTAGCCACAAGTCATCAATTCGTTAAATTAGAGAGCGAAAAAGCAATGATGACTGCTCTAAAACGTAAAGAAAATGATACAGACCTTATGTTACGTGTCTACAATATGGATTCAACAGCACCTGCTGAAATCAAAGTAGAAACAGATCATGAAGAAGCTTATAAATCAAACTTGATTGAAGAATATGAAGGCGCATTTACACAAACTGAGTTAAAACCAGCCGAAATTCTCACAATTGGGTACAAGAAAGGGGAATAGAGTTTGAAACCAACCGATACATTACAATTTCCTAAGGGGTTCCACTGGGGGGCAGCGACTTCTGCCCCACAAACAGAAGGTGCAGCTGATGTTGATGGTAAAAGTCCATCAACGTGGGACAAGTGGTTCGAACTTGAACCAGAAAGATTTGATAATAATGTAGGGCCACAAACAACTTCTAATGTTTATGAAGTCTTTGAAGAGGAAGTCGCCCGCATTAAAGAAATGAAATTAAATTCATACCGTACATCAATTGCTTGGACACGTTTGTTACCAGATGGTAAAACCGTTAATGAAAAAGCAGTTGCTTACTATCGTGCGTATTTCCAAGCACTACTTGATCATGGCATTACGCCGATAATCAACCTATTTCATTTCGATATGCCTTGGTGGATGATGGAAAAAGGTGGTTGGATAAATCCAGAAATAACTGACCATTTTGCCTTCTATGCGAAAACAGCAGTAGAATTATTTGGCGATCAAGTAAAGATGTGGACAACTTTTAACGAACCCATTGTTCATGTTGAGTGTTCTTACTTGTTTGGTTACCATTACCCAGCAGAAGTAGATTTTAAAAAGGCGATTATCGCAGGCTACCATACGATACTTGCACACGCTAAAGCAATCCTTGCAATGCGAGCAACAAATCCAAAATTACAGTATGGTACCATTCTAAATTTATCACCTGTTTTTGCTCGAAGCAGTAGTAAAGCAGATTTAGCTGCAAAAAGAAGAGCAGAACTCATCAATACTGAAAGTTTCCTAGACGGAATGGTTAAGGGTAAATTTTCAGAAGAATTAATTGATTTACTCAATGAACATGAATTACTTCCTACAGTTGAAACAGGTGATTTAGAAATTATTGCCCAAGCGAAAGTAGACTTTATCGGTGTTAACTATTATCAACCAAGACGGGTGATGGCAGTTGAAGAACCACGCTTCCCAGCCGTCACACCGGTAGATATGTACGCAGCCTACGAATGGCCAGAGCGACGTATGAATCCTTATCGTGGGTGGGAAATTTACCCAGAAGGGCTCTATGAAATAGCGCGAATTCTTAAAGAAGAATACGATAATATTCCATGGTATTTATCAGAAAATGGAATGGGTGTTGCCGATGAAGAACGTTTTATGGATGAGAATGGTATGATCGTTGATGATTATCGTATTGAATTTGTTCATGACCATTTACAAATTCTTCAAGAAGTAATAGAAAATGGCAGCAACTGCTTTGGTTATCATATGTGGACATTTGCTGATTGCTGGTCATGGCTCAATGGTTATAGAAACCGTTATGGATTCTATCGTGTTGATTTAGAAACACAAAAAAGAACACGAAAAAAGAGCAGTTACTGGCTGGAAGAAGTTATTAAAAACCAAAAGGCGGTGTAAAATGTCTTATCTAGTTTTTGATATCGGTGGAACAAGTGTAAAATACGCTGTGTACCATAAAAACGAACTCTTAAATCAAGACGCATTTTTAACACCCTCAACTTGGACTGAAATGAAAGAAGCACTTAAATCAGTGCTTCTTAAGTTTAGTCAAGACTATGAGTTTGAAGGAGTCGCAATCAGTGCGCCCGGCAGTACAAATATTGAAAAAGGTGTTATTGAGGGTGTCAGTGCCATCGATTATTTACATCACTTTCCTATTAGAGAAGAACTTGAAGGACTCTTTAATCTTCCTGTAAGTTTAGAAAATGATGCGAATTGTGCTGCATTGGCCGAATTATGGCAAGGTGTCGCGCAAGGGGAAGAAAATATTCTTTTCGTTGTCATTGGCACCGGTATTGGTGGCGCTGTCATCATAGATGGAAAATTACAACGCGGATCGCATCTCTTTGGTGGGGAGTTTGGCCTCATGTTACTAGAGCCCAATGTATCTTTTAGTTTAAACGCAACACCGGTCCATATGGCTGAAAAATATTGTAAGCGCAAAGGCCTTGCCTCTGATGCGGTGAGTGGAGAAGAAGTATTTGCTCTAGCTCAAACAGATGAAATTGCTTTGGAAGAGGTAACACGTTTTTATGACTACCTTGCCCAAGGTTTATTCAATTTACAATTTATTACCGACCCAAACATGATTGTATTAGGTGGGGGTGTTTCACAATATGAACCACTCATTCCTGAATTACAGAAACGTTTAGATAAACGTATGAAAACAGCAAATATTACAGATTTTACCTTTAATATTAAGGCATGTCACTTTAAAAATAATGCGAATTTATTAGGGGCAGTATATAGTTTTATGCAACAACACAATATAGAATAGAGGATAAGTATGTTCGAATTAATTACAGCATTACCAACAGCATTTGATGAAGAAGGATTAATACAAACAAAAGGTATTAAAGAAATGGTCCGCTTTAATATCGATAACAATAAAGTAGATGGGCTTTATGTTGGCGGCAGTACAGGAGAAGCATTTTTACTCAGTTTTGAAGATAAAAAAGAGCTCTTTAAAGCAGTTGCCGAAGAAAATCAAGGCGCTGTCAAGCTGATGGCACAAATTGGCTCTTTAAATATTAATGAATCAATGGAACTGGCTCGTTATGTAGAAGCGCTGGGTTATGATGTTGTTTCAGCAGTGCCACCATTCTATTACAAATTCTCTAAAGAAGAAGTACTAAATTACTATGAAAAACTTACAGCAGCAAGTAACTTGCCGATGGTTATATATTCAATTCCGGTTTTATCAGGTGTTGAATTTGATATGAATGATTTCGATAGGCTCTTTGCAAATGAAAAAATTATTGGGGTTAAATATACAGCCCAAGACTTTTACTTGCTTGAAAGATTACGTACCCAATATCCAAATAAGAAAATCTATTCAGGATTTGACGAAGCACTATTACCAGCGCTTTCATTGGGTGTTGATGGTGCAATCGGTTCTACATTTAACGTGAATGCACCGCTTGTAAGAGAAATCGTAGCCGCATTTGCAGCTGGAG
>DATBUC010000050.1:0-12346 GCA_036516515.1 Erysipelothrix sp.
CACGCCTTTTTTCCACTGACTTGAAAAATCTTCATCCCAATGACCATAGCTGTGTAAAAGACAAGTCCCATCGTTTAAGATTACAAATCCCGCATAACCTGTATCCCCCATTTTAGGGCTGGGTGTAAAATCCTCTTTTAAACGAATACGCACTTCGCCTTGTCTTCCCTCAAGCAAATCGGAAAAAGTACCAACCCACATGACCCAATCTCCAGCAATCCAATCCGTTTGCCCATTAATAGGTAAACGCCCATCAATATCATAGATGATTTCTCTGAAACTAATCATAACATTATTTGTAAATTTGTTATAGACCAGTTTATGACGTTCACCAGCCAAACTATTGGGTAAATAGCGCGGTTTTGTCCATGATTCTCCTTCATTATAAGAAAACATGATTGTGCTGGGATCTTGATGCGATTGACTTCGTGCAATCGCAATGATACTTTGATCCTCTGGATTTCTAATCATGCCAAGTTCACACATCTTATACTGCACTTCTAATTCTCGATACTGTGGTATTAAGGGTTCTGGCTGAGACCACGTTGCTTGTCCTTGTTCATCAAAGCGTAAGATCGTTTTATAGTTGGTGTATTCATAATCATGATATACCCCTAACCACGCTTCTTGTGGATGATCCTGCTCATCATGTAATTGAATAAGACTTGACATCGCCACGATCGCCGGATTATCTTTTCCATCAATTTGTGAATACCAGTGAGTAAATTCAGACCAAGTCAATCCATCATCATCGGAAATGGAGGTATTAAACCCAAAACGTTCACCCGCTGCATCTTCACCCCAACCAGGACAGGCAGAAATTAAAATCAATTTCTCACTGCCATCTTTAAAATTAAGTGTATAAAGTGTGGGTGTTTCTTGTGCCTGGAGCCAACTGATGGGTTTATCTTGATACTCAATCCATGTTTCCCCTTCATCATCGCTGATTTGCATTATAATTTCACCTTTGCCATGACCTTTAGGGTAAGCTGTAATCAAGCGATTACTTTGGGTTAAAATCGTATCAGGTTGCCCGAGGTATTGACGCGTAGTTCCTGGTTTTTTTTCAACGATACTAATATAACGCTCATCAAGATCGATGGTTGGTAAGGTATTTGCTACCATCGCCTCATTCAGTAAAGGCAGTCTTTCAATTTCTTGGTCCTCACGTTCATACTGACGACTTAATGTTTCTAACCCTTGTTTAAAAAACGCCATTTCCTTTTGAATAGAAGCTAAGTCAGATTTAGAAAGATAGGCACGTTTAATTTCTGCTTTAAAAGAGCATCGTTTCAACAACGCCGCCACTTTATCTGGATATTGTTTCTCAATTGTCTTTAGTTTATACATATCATAAAGCGCTGCATGCATCATCATTAAGCGTAATGAGGGTTGATTATATGGATAAATAAAGAAGCAATCACCAGGCTCAAAGGCATTGTGGGTTCCATCTATAAGGGGATCTTCAACCCAGGCATCATAAGCCCAACGCAAAAATCCATCGGCATAATGACCTGCGTGAATAATACTCCAATAACTTTCAACAGGATGACTTAAAAGAAAATTTCCTGGGTAATGTTCCGTACAAGAATAAAGTGTCGTTTTCAGACCTTTATCCGCTCTTTTCTCCACCAACTGTTGATAACGATCATAGTCACTTTTAATAACCTGGTCACCCACCGTCAATAAATCTATTTCCGTTGCTAAATCAAAATGATGGGTGATATTATCAATGGCCGCTGCAGTTTTGAGACTTTCTGCATGAATATTCCTTACTTTTTTAATGATTTCAAACGGTTTTGGATGAAAACCCCGTTCATCAATACCAATATAACAATGCTCAAACCAACCTTTATCCATTAAATGCTGGGTAAGATCGGTTAAAAAGTGTAGCCATCTTGCTTCATAAAGGGGGTCATTGACATCATAAGGTTCATAAATAAGTTCGCCTTGAGACCAGTAGGTAAATGATTCATGCCAAGGTGCCATCGTATAAAGCACGATATGATCAGCAAGGCCTAAGTCCTTATTAAATTTCACCCACGCATCAAACGCTTGATAGTCATAAGTCATTGTTTGATCATCTTCTAAAATCCATTTAATCATCGCTGGATAATGAATTTTTTGCGCACTGTAAGTTTGCTTATTCCAAGGATCTTCCAAAATACTTGCTGTAATGGTTTGCCCGCCCATTGATTTGTAGCGCGCCATACTTGCTTGTATGAGATCAAAATGGGCTTTTGAAAAAGGCTCCACTTGATAATACTCTGCAGTACTGTAAGGATATTGCCACATTTCAAAAGAAAATTGGCTCTTATCAAGTTCACGATCTAAAATTTTTACATTAAAAATTGATTCAGATATCTTTTCTTTTCCCTCACTTATAACCAGTTTTATCTCATCTGAGCCTGTTATCGTGCCACTTTTAAAAGTAATAAAGAAATCAATTTGCGCCTGTTTTTCTAAACAAATATGCTGCTTTTCTTTCAATACATCATAAGCTTTTTCGCGTTGACCCAAAGGCAAAGCCCTTTTCGCGTCACCATAGCCTAAATAAGGCCCATTATAGGCTAAAGTTGACATGAGCGTGTAAATGTTGGTTTGAACGATTTTGCCATCGTAGTCAAGCGATAAAGTGAGGTCGCGTGTTGCTTGTGTGCTGTTTTCTAGTGTAAAACGCAATAGACACATATCATTTTTCCACAAATGAAGGGTCTCTGTTTGCTGTTCATGTTCAGTAATAATATTTCTTTCTTTTAATCTGATGATATCTTTCATATTATCGGTCCTTTATATTTATTTATAGTATATTTCATCCCTAATATAATGGCAAAGAAAAAAAAAGCCTTTCGGCTTTTATTTATAATAGATTCTTTCATAAAGGGCATCGCAATCTTGTTTCGTGATAAAATCAGAAACCTGAACAATTTTATCCTCTGAACAATGCGTCTTTAAATTCCACTTTGATGTGGTGACGATATAGTCATAGTGTTTCTCTTCTTCATAGATAAAAAATTCGTGAAGAAAGAAGTATTTTTTCAAGCGCTTTAACAAGACAAAAGCATGTTCCTGTCCTAGATCAGAATGAACTGCAATCTTATGCTTTCGATAAAGACGCATTGTGGGAACGTTAATATAAAGCATAAATAGCAATTCTTCTTTGTAGCTTATCATCTCAACATCCCATTGTGCTGAAAGCAATGCCATTTTCTCTTCATAAAACTTTATCGCTTGTTTGTTTTCTTGAGCAAACAGACGATAAAAATAGTTATATCGGTGCATATAAAATATGTTCTCTTTAAAAACATGCGCTTTAAAGTAGATAATTTCAAAAACATCGTAATAAACTTCTGGTAATTCTAAATCATCCCCAAACGTAATGACCCACATCTCCGTGATAAAATCACGCATTGCTTCAGGCATTTTAGTCCTACAATTACTCAAGTCATTATCTAAACCTTTTTGAGCCAATATCATATCAGCCAAAGCAATTTCATCTTTAATTAAATTAGGGAGTTTAAACGAAAACCTTTCCTCAATTTTACTTTGGGCAATAAGGATATGCCTTTGTTCATAGATTTCCATTGGCAAACCACTACTTAAAATTGTTAAGGATACTAAGTAGGCTGCTTTAAAATTATTATCTGTTTGAATCGTATAGTAACCATTCTCCAAAACGATTCCTATATTTAAGGGGGCCAATAATTCATTCAAAAGACGGATTTCTGTGCGGATTTTTGATTCACTGTAATGAAGCAAGTCAATGAGCTGCGTCATTTTTTTAGCACCTTCAAAATAGAGATGCATCCCAATTTGCAAGGCCAACGTATTGCGGAATATCGATTGCTTTAAACGCATTAAATCAGAAATACTTGTATTCTCACTCTTTATCGTGCTATTTTCAATTGATATTTTAAGTAAATGTCCCCACGTTTTTTCCAAATAGGCAACATCTTCATAAACTGTTTTTAAGCTGCAAGCATTAACTTTCATAACATCATCATAAGTAAGTGATTCTTTATTTAAAATCAATAACTCACTTATTTTAAGAATTCTTTGATCACGGTAACTTAAAAGTGACTTCATTTCAATTCCCTTCTAATCCCCATGTACTCTTTATCTAAACATTAAAAAAAGAGGGCGTTCTCCAGTACAAAAAGAACATGCCCCCTCCTATTTTATTACTATTAATAGTTTACTTTATTAGCTTATCATTTACTAGTTTTTTTTCGCAATTTTTTTCATAAATACTCCAAAGATAACCATCAGGATACTAGAATTAAAAATTACATTACTTTTACCTGTTTGTGGTAAACGTGTCGTGCCCTTATCCTCTTCTTTTGGTTTTTCTGGTTTTGGTTGCTCTGGTTTTGGTTCCTCTGGTTTTGGTTCCTCTGGTTTTACTGTTTGTTCTCCCAAAATTGTCACCGAGACCTGAAGCGGTTCAATAACAGGGCTACCATTTACACTCATTGCAAAAGAGTTATGGGCCCACAGTGTTTCCCCCATCAATACCTTTTGATTAATACTTTCTTGATTCGCTACTACTGTTGTAAAAGTAAGATCAAAGCTTTCATTCGCGGCAATGCTTTGGCCTTCTTTTAATTTCAACATAAAGCTATGAATTTTTGTGAAATCATCGACCGCTTCTTTTGTTTTCCAAATGGTTTCTTCTGTATTGTTTTCAATTAGTTTGTAGCCTTCTACCTTGACAGCATCATTAAGTACAGCACGTGAAGGATTTTTAGCTTCGCTATAATAAACTTCAAACTTAGTTTCATCGATGTTCAGTGCCTGGTTTAAGACAAGGGTAAACTCACTGTTTCTATCGACAAAATCCGTAATTCCAAAATCATTGATATGCGGTAAGACATCCAGTAACACTAATTCATTAATTTCTTTGTCTTGTGGGTTACGCATACTGAGTTTATATGTTAGTGTTTCATTTGCTTTCATCTGAGTAGACTTTTTAAACGTAGTGTCAGATGCAGCTTTAACAAACTTTTCAACTGTGAGTTGCTCATAAGTGCTCATGCGATAGTGATTTCCTGTTTTCACAACTGTATCAGTTTCAGTAATGCCATTGAGTAACTCAGGACGTGATACTTTATCACTATCTAGGATATTGCCTGCGGCTACTTTAAAGGTATGGTAATCGTCATGATCAAGCATATCTGTAAAATGATACATCGTCAGTTCTGCTTTATTGCCAGTTACAGTTACATCAAAATCCACAAACATTGATTCACCTGGCGCTAACTGATCATTTCTCCAGTTTAATTGATATAGATTAAAATCCCCAAAATCGCCCGCTTCAAGACGAATAAATTCTGCTTGGTTATTTAAACTATAATCACTGATCTTGGCTAAATCAATTTGCTTAGGCACATAAAGATAAGAGACAATATTTTCTAAAACCCCGCCCAAGCCAACATTATGATTGTTGAGGCTGACATGAAGTTTATTTTTACCCTCATAAATATGACCATCACGATGATCTGTGAGTGCGATTGTATTACTTACCGTAGGGACATAAGCAATTTCATCTTCTGTCACATGGGCCCATCTGGGTGCTGATAAGAAATGAAACCCTTCTGAACGTGTTTCAACAATACCACTATGGTGCGTAACGACAAAATCACGATCTTCAGCATCTTTTTTAAAATCATAAAATTCTGTTCTAATAAAGCCCTCATCATTAATGACCGTTTTAATATCCATTTCATTATCTAAAACCGTCATATTGTTTTGCGCTGCTTCTTTCCAAGAAGGACGCACTTTAAATTGATAAGTCGGTAACTGTGTCACATCATTTGGACCAATGTCATCTGGCTCATCAACAATCATTCCAGGCACAGTTTTTTCAAAAGCATACTGTATATGTTTGATAATTGTTTCTTGAGGAAAATTATTTTGGGCAAGAATTTCTGCTTTAGTAATCACTCTATTTTGCGCAACATGTTCAAAATAGGCAATTTCAACACCTTGATCATTATAAATCTTAAGATTTAAAATAGGCTGTTCTAAAAGTGGTGTCGCATCACCATGTTCGCGGTTGGGACGATAGCCAAACTGTCCTGGTGTTTTTAACGACTTTAAATCAAGATGATCATTAACATAGTAGTTAATTTCATAGGCTTCATAACGTTCATTTTGACCATGTTCAAACGAAGCAATTTGGTGGGCGAATTGTAAGGTTGCCCAAGGATAAACTGTTGGCATTTTATTCATAGCTGCAAAGTCAATTGAATGATGACCAAAAGCATCTGCTGGACCAAAATGACCCGGAACCCACCAATTTCCCTCTACTTTAGGGGTGTTTTCTTGACTTGGGTAGATTGTTGTCAGTGCTTCATCTTCATCACTTAACGTTTCATTAGCAATATTAACAAACGATAAAGTTGCTTTAGAGCCGATGCCTTCGATTTTATCCACAACCTCTATGTCTTTTACTTTATAAATGACCTTGAATTTTTGAAAGAAAAGAAATTCCTCAGCTTGAGTTTGATTTTCATAACTTGGTGCATCAAAATACCAGACTAATTTATTATCTTCAATGACATCTGGGCTGGGTCCATCAAGTACTTCCACAAAGTCTAAATAATCACTGAATGTTTCAGTAATAGTGATTGTTGTTTTTTCTTTAATAAACATTTGGCCATAATCTTTTTTGTGAATCGCCGCTCTGGTTTCCCACTGTCCCATAAGATTTGGCGTAATACCTTGAGATCCATTAAGTATTTCATCGTAAATACCTGTGTAATCTTTGTTTAATTTCAAAGGGCTTGATGCAGCGATATAAACGCTTTTTTCAAATGATTGTGCTTCAAAATTATCAGCATGCACTGTAAAAACAATGGTCTCTTGTTGATTATTTGGAATTAAACCATTCACTGTGTTAAACATGATTGGCAAATTAAAATACTGGCCTGCTTCAACACTTTCTGCTGTTAAAATAAGGTTATTTTGATTTAGCTCATAGTTAAACTCTTGAGGCAGTTGTTGCATCATTGCAGCATCAAAAACAAAATGCTCCCCCAATGATAAGCGAGCTTCAAAATTATGCAATATCGTTTGCGCTCCGGTAAGTTTAAAAGCAACGTTGAGATGATTTTTTTCTCCCGCCACAATTTTTTCTTCATTTAAGCTTAATTGTGTTTCTAATTGAATTGTCTTATCCAATGCTTGAATATTAATAATCGGCATTGTAATAACAATTAAAAGAAGCAAAATTAATTGTAATTTCTTTTTCATAAATTACATCCTCTCTACCATAATATGGTGACAATACACCCTAATTTTAATTGATAGCAAGAAGTAATTTTCGTTTTATATTCCATAAAAAAAGTAATTTTAAAAGTTGCTTTTACCACAAAAAAAAGGATCCCTGGTTTAAAGATCCTTTAACTGATTTATTGGTGGAGCTTATCGGGATCGAACCGATGACCTCCTGCGTGCAAGGCAGGCGCTCTCCCAGCTGAGCTAAAACCCCAGTAATAATGGTGTCCCGTGTAAGAATCGAACTTACGACCCACAGATTAAAAGTCTGTTGCTCTACCGACTGAGCTAACGGGACAGTTTATTGCACAAGAGCAATAGTACCACCAATTATAATAAAGTGCAAGTGTTTTTTCATAAATTTATCTTTGTTTTTAATCTCAAGATGATTATGTCATAATTGAGTTTTAGGAGGAACACATGAATCATTACATTGACTTAAAAACTATCGAAGCGATAACACTCAAAGACGAAACACTTGCTGACTACCATTTTAACGATTGTCATTTTAAATCCTGTTACTTTGAAAACATAAAATTAGAACGCTGTCAGTTCTATGGCTGTACTTTTGAAAATGTTACGGTCATCAATCCCCTATCACAATATTCAGAAGCAAATCATCTCAATATTATTAATTCAAACTTTCTCAGCGTTGCTTGGGGCTTATTTTATAATCCCCAAAAACACCAACGCTTATTCAATCAAATCAAATCATCCTTTTTTAAATATAATACCTTTATTGATATGAATTTAAGCAAAATTGATTTTTCCAACAATCAATTTCATGCCGCTTTATTTGAATCATGCAATCTAAAAGAAAGTCGTTTTATTAATTGTGACTTAGAAGACAGTGAATGGCTTCATTGTAATTTAGAAAAGTCAAACTTCAAAAATGCCAGTAATTTTATCATTAGCCCAACACTTAATAAAATTCAAGGTGCCCAATTTTCTCTTGTGAGTGCGCTCTCTTTGCTTGAGCAATTAGGCATTATCATCGAAGACTAGACGAATAAAAAAACGCCTATAATGGCGTTGTGTTATAACATAATGGTGGAGCTTACCGGGCTCGAACCGGTGACCTCTTCACTGCCAGCGAAGCGCTCTGCCAACTGAGCTAAAACCCCTTGCACAATCTATTATACACAAATAAAAATAAATTTAAAGAGCAAAAAAAAACACAGCTGAATAGGCTGTGTTAATAAGTCTCTGCGTGGACATGAACATGGGGGTTTTTCTCAATTAAAAGTGATACCGGGCAGCGCTTATGAGCTTGCTCAACAAGTTTCAAGGTTTCTGCTTCACTCATCCCTTCAATTGAAGCATAGGCATCCATCGTAAAATAATAACCAAAACCACTATCTTGTTTATTAAAAGATACTTCAACACGTACTTTACTTTCCGCATCAATCTTTTGTGCTTTCATAATTGCCCGCATAGTTGCATTCAAACAAGTACTCCAAGCCATCCCCATAAATTGTTCTGGATTAGGTCCTGTTCGCGATGGATCTGTGGGTGAAGAAACTTCTAAACGCAAACCATCTTCAGTTTCAATATGTCCTGAAGTACCACCTTCATTAACAACAAACGTTTCATAAATTTTTGCCATTATAAAACCTCCTTAATTTAATTATAGGAAAACTTTGTGAAATTTGGTATTCATTTGCTTTTTTCAAGGTACATACCGTGACCTTTGGCCTCCCCTCATTTATAATAGGGATGGTTAAGGAGGGTCTATGATTTTATTTGAAAATGTATCGAAAAGCTATCCCAATGATAAAGACGATTTTTATGCGGTTAAAAATCTAAATCTAAGGATAGATAAGGAAGAGATTTTTGGTATTGTTGGTGAAAGCGGTGCAGGTAAATCAACAATTCTCAAACTCATCAATCAGTTAGAAAAACAAGATAAGGGTCGTATATTTATTGATGGCGAAGATATAGGCGCCTTATCAAAAGCGAAGTTACAGAAAAAAAGACAAAATATCGGTGTGATATTTCAAAACTTTAATTTATTAAAAAATAAAACAGTTTACGACAATGTCGCAATATCACTCAAAATGCAAAATAAGATAAATGAAGAGAAAATCTTAAATGCATTAGCCTTTGTCAGTCTTTTGGATAAAAAGGACCAATATCCCGCAACTTTAAGTGGCGGAGAAAAGCAACGCGTCGCAATTGCGCGAGCCATCGTTAGCGAACCTGAAATTTTACTTTGTGATGAAGCAACCAGCGCTTTAGATCACCAAACAACATTGGAAGTACTTGAACTTTTAGAAAAAGTTCAACAAACTTATAAAACAACGATTGTCTTCATCACCCATGAACTGACTGTTGCGAAAACACTCTGTGATCGTGTTGCGATTATGGAAAAGGGCGCATTAAAAGAAGTCGTTTCAGTAAACAAAATGAAAAGACAAAAACAGATCCTTAACTATGCCGATTATGCAAAGGAAGTGTTGGTACAATGATTGATATTTTAATAACGCACCAACACGAAATCATCAAAGGCTTAGGACAAACTTTTTTAATGTTGATGATCAGTACACTGTCAGCAATCATCATTGGTTTACCCTTAGGAACAATTATCTTTTTAACAAAAAAAGATGGTGTCTATGAAAATTTATGGCTTCATAAATTACTGAATGGATTGGTGAATATCATTCGATCATTCCCCTTTTTACTCTTTATATTTGCCATGATTCCCATTACACGTTTTGTAATTGGTCGTTCACTGGGAACAGTAGCTGCTTCATTTCCCCTATCTTTTATTGCGGCAGCACTTTATAGTCGTTTTGTCGAACAAGCATTAATGGAAGTGCCTAAAGAAATAACCGATACAGCCCTTTCCCTTGGTGCTGACACAAAATCACTGCTTTTTGACTTTCTCTATGTCGAAGCAAAACCATCCTTAATTTTAGGTCTCACCTCCTCAATGGTGAGCTTTGTTTCCTACTCCACCGTCATGGGCGTAGTAGGAGGCGGTGGCATTGGTGACTTTGCCATGATTTATGGATACCAACGCTATCAATATGATGTGATGTATACCGCCATTATCATCATGATACTCTTGGTCCAAATTATTCAATTTACCGGGAATTCTTTTGCCCGTAAAGCGGATAAACGATAGAAAAGGAGATTTTATCTTGAAAAAATTATCAGTATTACTTTTAGCTTTACTCGTTTTAACAGCATGTGGTCAAAAAAATGACGAAAAAATCATCAAAGTAGCTTCACACATGGAGCCGATGACCGATGTCGTCAAGGTTGCCGCTGAAGAAATCAAAGCATCAGGTTATGAAATTGAATTGATCAACGTATCAGACAACAAACAAGCTAATGTGGCATTAAATGATGGTGAAGTTGATGCAAACTTTTTCCAACACGTTCCTTTTATGGAAGCTTTCAACACAGCCACAAATGGTCAACTTGTCGGTATTGCCCCAATATATGATGCGAAAGTTGGCTTCTATTCAAAAACATTCAACAGTAAAGATGAGATTAAAGAAGGCGCTAAAGTTGCGATTCCTAACGATGATGCCAACCAAGCCCGTGCTTTATTAATTTTACAAGATCATAAATTGTTGACATTAACACCAGGTAAAGTCCGTGACGCAAGAATTGAAGATATTGTGGACAATCCATTAAACCTCGAATTTGTAGATGTTGATTTACTCACTTTAACGCATGCTTATGAAGAAGTTGATATGGTCTTTAACTACCCAACTTATATTGGGAAAATCGGTTTAAAACCAGCTGATGCGCTGATGCTTGAAAACAGTGACACCTACTATTCTATTTCCCTTGTTGCACGCGAAGATAATAAAGACAGTGATAAAATCAAAGCCCTTACCAAGGCAATGCAAAGTGAAGCAGTTAAAAATTTCCTAGAAACTGAACATGGCGATACGTTAGTTCCTTCATTCTAAACATTTAAAAAGACGCTGGGTATGCGATTGCATAATCAGCGTCTTTTTTTATTTTAGTATCGGCAAATAATCTTGATGAGCTATAATCATTTCTTCAACCATTGCTTTAATTTCATCAATACTTAACTCACTTGCAGTGTGAGGATCTAATAACGCTGCTTGTATAAGTTTGTCTTTCGACCGCGACACAGCGGCTTCAATAACGAGCTGGTGCACATTGATGTGGGTTTGATTTAAAGCAGCAAGTTGGCTTGGCAAGGCCCCTACTACTGTAGGCTGGATACCATTTGCATCAACCAGACAAGGTACTTCAACAACAGCATGATTTGGTAAGTTCGTTATTAAACCTTCATTAAGTACGTTAACATTGACAGATAAAGGCTTATTTGAAACGATTGCATCCATTATGTATGAAGCATATTCATGACTTTTCTCATGGGTCAATATTTCATTTGCTACATATTCATCTCTTTGTTCTTCCCAAGCTTTTATTTGATTAATACAGCGAATAGGATATTCATCGAGCAAAATTTTATATTCCTCTATAAATTCTGGGTATTTGCTTTTTATAAAATAAGGATAGTATTCAGAACTGTGTTCACTTGATTCAGTCACATAGTAGCCAAACTCTTCCATAATTTTAAACCGAACGCGGTCTTCGTGAGGATAAGCCATTTCAAGTGCTTGCTTTTTAATTTCTGGATACATGTCTTGACCATCTTGTTCCACCCGTAAAAGCCAAGCCATATGATTAATACCTGCAATATAAGATACGATGCCTTGACCCTTTTTGGGATATTCCCAATCTAAGAATCGATAAAGATCACTCACACATGTTTGTACACTGTGACACAGTCCGATTGTTTTAATTGAACTGTTTTGTAAAACTGCTCCGGTAAGAATAGACATCGGGTTTGTATAATTCATCAATAAAGCATTGGGGCATACGCGCTCCATCTCTTCTACAAAAGAAAGCATCACTGGTATTGTTCGCAGGCCTCTAAAAATCCCACCTATACCCAAAGTGTCTCCGATCGTTTGTTTTAAACCATATTTTTTAGGTATTTCAAAATCTATAACAGTAGCAGGTTCGTAGCCCCCAACTTGTATTGCATTGATGACGAAGTTCGCATCACGTAATG
>DATBUC010000051.1:0-21260 GCA_036516515.1 Erysipelothrix sp.
TTCTATTTGTAAGTAGCCTTCTTTTTTAATTTGATTAGGAAAATAGATATTCTCACTATATAAATACATCAAAACCCTCCTTTAAGATCCATTACTCAGTTTATCTCTAAATTAAAACTATCATATTGCCATTGCTTTTACAACGTAACCAAAATAATGAAAGTTAGGCACGCGGACTCTCGTCATCCGATATGACCTAGGTCTAGAAAAAAAGCCTAAATTAGGCTTAATCTTGATTTAATTGCGTATAGTTTTGACCAATCTCAATAAAACGATAGACATCGAAAAGACTTTGATAAAAAGGTTCATTTTTTTGAATCAATGTTTTGAGTTCCAACCACAATTCAGCTGTTTTTAATCCTTGGGCTTTATACCATAAAATTTTCGCCAACTTTTCCGCTAGCATTTGATGGTAACGGATTTGCGCTTGCCTCTTTAAATTGTGAGCGTCTAAAGAAAGTGATTGACTTACTTGATACAATTGGGCAAATTGCGCTGCTTTCTGTTGATCAATCCTTGGCCCTTTGCCATTAAAATAATCAGGGCTTGAAAAGTGCGATAAATCTGTATAATAATCCAAGACCACTTGATAATCCGAACCAAATAAGTGTTTAAAGTAATCTTTTCTAAGTGCTTTTTCATCTAAATCATTTTGCCATAACAAATGACCCATGACATAGTTGGGATATGCATGTGGTAAACTGACCCGTAATTCTTGACAACTGATATAACCGTTTAAATGCATCTTTTTTAAATAGGGAATATCAGCTGCGATCGTATCACTTATTTTTAAATACCCCAAATCACCATAATGCGCCCTACCTAAGGGATAATCATAAACAAATTGATCGCCATTAAAGTTTGCTTGCCACGCTTTAAGAAAACTCATGTTTTCTTCTAAGCCATTGGGCAATGATATTTTATTACGAACATAAGGGATTGGCTTTTGAATGGCTTGATGCTGGGCATAAGAAATCTCAAATGGACGGGTGATCGGTGCAAACATCATAATAAAACGCGATTCATTGTTGAGTTTTTCTTTTTCTGCTGGCCATAAAAGCTCTTGATATAATAAGAAGCAAATTTTCTGTGATAAGTTATTTTCGGTCATTGCCGCATCAATCATATTTAAAATTTCAATATATTGATCCGCAACTGTCGTTTTTACACAATCTTCACATTCACAAACATTATTAAAAGCATCAGAGAGCCAGATATGGAGAATATCGACATCTTTTCTTGCTTGCGCATAATCAAGTACGACTTGCACAAAACGCGTTTTAACTGCGCTTTCATGTAAACAAAGACTTGTCATCGTTGGACTACCCAAATGTAAAGCTTTTTTTCCATCAAGTTCTGCAACCATTTGTTTTTGCGTCGCATCGATTGTATAGCCTTGATCCCAAGCTAAGTCAAAATCAAACCCAAGTACTTGCGATGTCCAACCATGCCCTACACGATGGTGAATCAAGCCCCGTTTGGCCATAGCTTGATCAACTAATTCAGACATGGCTTGATAGTCAACCGTTTCTGGCTCAAATAATTCATTATTCATGTGCTCATAATAGCGCTTTAAAAACGGTTGAGGACTATTAAATTGCACGAAGAAAGAATTCATATAAATTTTCGGTAAATAATCGATAAAATCTAAGATATTTTCAATACTGTTGGCCCCTTCAATACAAACACCGCGATGACGTAAATCGGCTTTCTCATCCAGTGCTATATTTAAATCAGCTAATGATACTTGCGGTATATATTCTTGTGTCGGTGATAAAAAACGAGCACCTAAATGGTTAAGAAAAAAATAAACAGCAATAAGACTGGATCGTGCCTGTCGTCCGATAATATGTAAGTGATTATTTTTAAATTTTATACTGAATGCATCATCAAAATCATCTTCAAGACTTTCTGCTTCGATTGTGATTGTAATATTTTCTGCAGGTGCCATTTTTTCTAAATAGCGTTGGCACTCTTCATACGCAAATTGTAAGGTTTCATTATTTTCCATGTTATTCCCTCGTTTCTCTTCTTATCATAACGAGTTTAGCTTATTTTTCAAGTTTAAATTGTTAAGGCTTACATTATGCTTTATACTAAAGATAAGGAGGAAAGTATATGAATCAAATGATTGACGATATTTATAATATTTCCAGATTACATCGCTTTAGAAGAGATGAGCGCGCGTTTTTTATCCCTTATGCTTCTTTTGATGAAGCCTACAATGCCGATCCATATCTTTTCCAAGATAGTTCGAAAATTAAATTACTGAATGGTACTTGGCGTTTTACCTTAACGGAAAGTCCCTATGTGGATGTTAATCCTGATATGATGCATGATGTTATAACCGTACCTAAAGCTTGGCAATTACAAGGTTTCTCAAAACCCCACTACACCAATATGGTGTATCCCTTCCCTATAAAAGAAGGCTACATTCCAAGACAAAACGAAACCGGTCATTATTATCGTACCTTCACAATTACAGATATTAATCAAAACTATGTGCTCCGTTTTGAAGGCGTCGATAGTGCCTTTCATGTTTTTGTTAATGGTGAATTTGTTGGTTTTTCTCAAGGCTCGCGCATGGCTGCTGAGTTTGCCGTGACCCCTTATTTAGTCCAAGGCGAAAATGAGATTTATGTTCGTGTATACAAATGGAACATTAAATCCTATCTTGAAGATCAAGATATGTGGCGCATGAGTGGTATTTTCCGCGATGTCTATTTGATAGAACAAAATCAATTTTATTTTAAAAACATTAAAATTGATGCCCAAGCCAATGGTGATTTAAACTGGGATGTTGAATTTAATGAAGATGACCCAGCTATTTCTGTCTCATATAGCCTTTACGACCCTCATGAAGCGTTGATTTTAAAAGGATCAACACATCAGCTAAACGGTACCTTTAACCTAAAAAACATTAAGCAATGGACCGCTGAGACACCCTATCTTTATACATTATATCTTGAGCTATGTATGGGTGATAAAGTTTTTGATGTCACGCGTTTACAAGTTGGTTTTCGTAGCGTAGCACTTATCGACGGACTTATTTGTATTAACGATAAACCGATTATGTTAAAGGGGGTTAATCGCCATGATGCCCATCCTGAAAAAGGACGTTCCGTTGATATTGATGATATGCGACGTGATCTTTATTTAATGAAAGAAGCCCATATCAACGCAGTGCGCAGTGCGCATTACCCTAATGACCCGCGTTTCTATTGGCTTTGTAATGAGTTGGGCTTCTATGTGATGAACGAAGCTGACCTAGAAACACATGGTTTAGAGTATATTGGCAATGTGCATCAATTAAGCGATGATCCCCAATGGAAAAATGCTTATGTCGAAAGAATGCAGCGCATGGTCATACGTGATTACAATAACCCAAGTATTTTTATGTGGTCTGTGGGGAATGAATCAGGCAATGGTAAAAACCATGAAGCTATGATTCGCTGGGCTCAGACATATGATCAAACCAGACTTTTTCACCACGAAGGTGAAAGCAGAAAAAAAGAAGCCATCTATACAAAGTTGTATGATCAAGATGCCGTCCTTGCCGATGTGAATTCGACGATGTATACCCCTATTGAAAATCTCATCGAGATTGGGGAAAATAAAAACCTTAAAAAGCCCCATATTTTATGTGAATATGCTCATGCTATGGGTAATGGTCCTGGTTCACTGCAAGATTATTGGGATGTTTTTTACCGCTATAAAAATCTTCAAGGAGGTTTTGTTTGGGAATGGGTTGACCATGCACTTTATCAAGAACATGAAGGCAAGCAAAGATTTGCCTATGGTGGAGATTTTGGTGATTTTCCTAATGATTATAACTTCGTAATCGATGGGCTCATTCAAGCCAATCGTCGCGTTTCACCTGCATTCTTTGAATTACAGAAAGTGCATGAACCTTTTAAAATAACACAAAAAGAACAAGCATTTGTCTTTGAAAATCGCTATGACCATACTGATTTAATCAATGGTACCGTTGTCGTTATTGTTTCTGATCAATTTAAAACATTACAAAAAACAACCATTGCTTTACCGCAAATCATGGCAAGAGAAAGTCAAGTACTTAAAATACCCGTGGATAATCGTTATTTTGATAAGGATGCCTTTTACTACCTTACCTTCTTTGTTTATGACCAAAAAGAGCAGTTGCTTGCTTGGGAACAGTTTAAAAATCGTGAGACGTTGCCCGAAAAACCACTACCCTTGGCAAACCAGCATTACAAAATTCAATATGAAGCAGAAATTCTAAAAATTTACGATGATAAAGTGAAATTTGAATTTTCTTTATTAAGTGGTCAATGCTTGCAGATTTATGACCGTCATATTCCCATCCTTGAAGCGCCCATGAGCCTTAATTTCTGGCGGGCGATGACTGATAACGACCATATATCTTATCAAATGTGGCATGCTTATGGACTGGATCAATTAAACACCTATTTACTTGAAGACCCTGTAATAACAAGCAAAAATGAGGAATTAGTGATTAGCATGAAACAATTGGTCAGTGCTGTTGGCAAAGGCTGGTACTTCAGCGTAAATACAAATTATAAACTCTATGCTGATGCCAAATTTACCATCGAAACAGAAGTTATCCCAAGTGAAAAAGCCATGGAAACCATGCCGAGAATTGGCTACAGTATCCCACTCATTGACTCGTTAGAACAAGTTTATTGGTTTGGGAAAGGACCGCATGAGACTTATCCTGATATTCAGTCATCTGGTTTATTAAATCGTTACTATATGCATAAAGATGAACTTTACTTCCCTTATGTGATGCCACAGGAAAATGGTAATCGCTCAAATGTTTTTGATCTTTATCTTACGGATGATTTCCATCACTTTAATGTCAGCAGTAGTATTCCGTTTAATTTTTCTATTCAACCTTGTGATGTTGCGACTTTACACAAAGCCCAACATCAAGAAGAAATTGTTAGAAATCAAACGACCAATCTCTTTATTGATCATAAAGTACATGGGATAGGTTCGCGAAGTTGCGGACCTGATGTCCTAGAACCTTATCAATTAAAAGTTGAACCGATGACCTTCTCATTTGCTATCAGTTTAAATGCTAAAAAGTAAAAGAAAACCACCCGCCAATGGGTGGTTTTGTTTATCTAGATTTAAAAAATTCTGGAATTGCGTTGTTTTCTTCTTTACTTTCCTCTGGTTTTTCAACCTTTGGTTTACGGCTTGGAATATGCATCTCATTAGTTGTTTCAATGCGTTCTTGATCTTCAATATCAAATCCTGTCGCAATAACAGTCACGATAATTGAATCGCCAATACTTTCATTAATCGCCACACCGAAGATGATATCAATATCATTGCCAGCTGCTTCACGAATATATTCAACAGCATCACTTGCATCTTGAATAGAAATCGAGTCACCACCTGTGACGTTGACAATCGCATTTTTAGCACCATCAATTTGGGCTTCTAATAATGGAGAGGTAATTGCTTTTTGCGCAGCTTCAATGGATTTATTCTCGCCTTGTGACATACCAATTCCGATTAAGGCACTGCCTTGGCCTTGCATAACTGAACGCACATCAGCAAAGTCTAAGTTAATCATCGCAGGTACCGCAATTAAATCAGTAATTGTTTGAACCCCTTGTCTTAAGACATTATCCGCTTCTTTAAATGCTTCTTGGAATGGGATGCGTCCGATTACTTCCAGTAATTGGTTGTTGCTGACGATAATTAATGAATCAACATATGATTTTAATTCTTCAAGTCCGGCCAGCGCTTGGTTGTTTCGACGACGCCCTTCAAAGGTAAATGGTTTGGTTACAATCCCTACAACCAATGCCCCTTCTTCCTGAGCTATTTTTGCAACTAATGGTGAAGCACCGGTTCCAGTACCCCCACCCAATCCTGCTGTAACAAAAACCATGTCCGCATCTTTAACTGCTTCTCTGATCTCTGCTTCGCTTTCAACGGCTGCTTTACGGCCCATTTCTGGGTTTGCTCCAGCACCCAGACCTTTTGTAACTTCAGCACCCAGTTCAATTTTATTAACTACTGGTGAAACATTAAGGACTTGTAAGTCAGTATTTGCAACGTAGAATTCGACACCTTGCATGCCTTCATCTACCATTCGGTTTACTGCATTACACCCGGCGCCACCAACTCCGATTACTTTGATACGAGCAACTTGATTTAAATGTGTTTCCATATAATCTTACACCCTCCACTTATTCAAAAAATAGTTTTTTTAATTTTTGAGTCATTGACTCATCTTCTTGTACGATATGATCATAATCTAATACTTTTTGCTTGAACGCTTCAAGATCTGCGCTGCTTTCTGTACTCTCGCGATAGACCTCATAGTCTTTATAAAAATAGAACGTACCGAGTAATGCAGCAAACTTAGGATGCTTTGCTCCAAAACTGATGGATTGATAAAGTTCCACATCAGCTTCAACACTTTGTTCTATTAAAGGAACAGTACCCTCTATTACACTGGCCTCACCACTTAAAACGATTAATGGTTTACCTAATTGAAATATGGGTTCAGAACGATCAAGCAATGATTGGATATACACCTTTATATCATCTCTTACAACATCAGCTAAATCTTTAGCACTCACTGTTTTTGTGTGAGCTTGTTTTGACCAAATAAAAATCGGATCATCTTTCGGCTTATCTTCTAAAAGATTCACATTGTGATATAAAAGTCTTTCTGCAACATCACTGGGTACAGAAAGTTCCGATTGTAGTTTTTTCATAAATACTTCATAACCTGATGCATCATAATCATTTGATAATAAACGTCCTTGATAATAAAGACTCATCTTTGACATCGACCAACCTAATGTATAAGAAATAACAGGACGATCAATGGACGCCTCTAATAAGCTGGCCTCTTTAGCGATGGCGATATCATCTAAAACAATTTCCAAAATTTTTAATCCAGATTTTTCAACTGCAGCTAGATAAGGGAATACAATCGACTGACGACCATAGTACAAATCTGCCTCGATTGTTAAACGATCACACTTTTCATTCATTGGTAATTTCCGTGTTGAACTGCCATTTACAAAAAACTTTGTCATTAAAACATTGGTTAATACATAATCTTCAGGAGCTTTAATCTCTAGAAATTCTCGATACGCACGCTTAACATCCAACTCTGAAACGCGTCCTGTGATGGGAATACTTCTTTGTTCCGTTTTATGCTGCATATGCACAGATGGCAGCATCACAATTACTTTTTCAATCACAACTCCCAAATTACGAGATGCATTTTCTACTGCTTTAATAATGGCCTCAACGACGATACTCTCACTAATAATATTATAAGAACTCACGCCTCGGTGAGCAACTTCTTCTACTTTTAAAATGTTGAGTCGACCATTATAAAATTGGCCTACTAATAAGCGCACTTTTTGATCCGCAATTTCTAACGCTGCTAAGATTTCTTTTTCCATAAGCGAACCTCCTTGTGCTAATATATAATATCACAATAAACATTATAGTTAAAGGCTTAGCATCAAGCTTTTAACCTTTATTTTTTAAAAGTGTCTTGCTTTTAGAAAATCACTATGTTATAGTTTACAAGCATTAGATAAATAGTAGAGAAAGGGGGTTACGGTATGTCAATCAAAAGTCAACGTAAACCATTATCAGGAAACAAAGTTTCTCACTCAAAACGAGCAACTCGCAGAAAATGGAATGTCAACCTACAAAAAGCTACAATCATGGTGGACGGTAAACCGACTCGTGTCCGTATTTCCGCCCGTGAACTAAAGGCTTTAAAAGCTAAGGCTGCACGATAATCAAAACAAACGGTTCAGGCCGTTTTTTTTTATGCATCATTGCTTCTAATTAAGAGCACCTCTGCCCCCTCAAGTATCATTTTAGCTTGTTTATCTATGATTTCATTTGAGGTTAAGTACAAATCATTAGGCACGATTTTTCGCTTAGTCAAGGGGTATTTAAAGCCCTCATAAGTAATGATGCCTGCTTTTAATACAATTAAAGAAAAATATTGATAATTATCTTGGGAAAAATAGTAGGTACCTGGTTTATATTTTTGAATTTTATTTTGTTGATCTAAAAGCACTATTCTTTCATCAAGACTTGCCAGTGTGAGATTAATATATTCATGGTCTTTACGGCCCCCTAAAGCGCCGTAAACCCATATTTCATCATACCCCTCACACAGTGATAAAGCATATTCAAAATCGGTTTGATCTTTCTCCTTGGGTAAAACGATAACAGAAAAATCCTGCATTTGCAGGATTTTTAATTGTTCTAATGTGATCGAGTCAAAATCACCACAAGCTAATGTCATGGCAATTTCTTGTTCATAACAAAACCATGCACCTTGATCAACACCGATAACGTCCCCTTGAATACTGCTAAGATCACTTGTCCTAAGCACAATATTCACACGTTTCATAAAAGAGATGCAACAGCCTTTTCTATATCATCGCCAAAGACATAGCTTCCCGCCACTAACACATCAGCGCCAGCATGCTTACATTGTGCCCCAGTCTCTTGATTAATGCCTCCATCAACTGATATGAGGTATTTATAATCATTTAAACGACGAATCTCAGTCAGTGATTCAATCCGCTCAATGCTTTTAGGTATAAATGATTGACCACCAAAACCAGGCTCAACACTCATCACCAAGACTAAATCAACAAATTTTAAATAAGGTAATAATGATTCAAGTGGTGTATTTGGTTTTAAGGTAATACCAACTTTAATCCCTTTCTTGATGGTTTCTTTAACGACTTTAACCCCTTGTTCAGCATCGCTAAAACTCTCCACATGAAAGGTAATTTGATCTGCGCCAGCCTCAATAAAAGCATCTACATAATTTTCCGGATTAACAATCATAAGATGTACATCCATAAATAAATCACTGATACGATCAACTTGCTTTAAAATCGCAGGACCAAAACTAATATTTGGTACAAAGACCCCATCCATCACATCGTAATGGAGCCACTTTGCATTGGCTACTTCTATTCTCTTCATTTGTGTTGAAAGTTGTGTAAAATCAACTGACAACAATGACGGTGCGACAATCACTTCTTTCATCGCTTTTCCTCCTTAGATTTGTTCTATTACTTCTACATAGTGACAATAACGACGTTTTGAAATCGTCCCATTTTCAACTTCTTCTTTAATTTTACATGACGGCTCATTAATATGCAAACAATCTCTAAAGCGACATTGATCAGCATAAGCTCTAAAATCAGGCACGCTTTGGGCAAGACGTAAAGGATCGAGTTTAGAGAAATCCAGCGATGAAAAGCCAGGTGTATCAGCAATCCAACCGCCACCCATGGCAAATAATTCATTATGGCGGGTTGTATGTTTACCCCGATTGAGCGCCTTTGATATTTGCTGGGTTTTGATTTGAAATTCAGGATTGATCCGATTTAAAATCGAAGATTTACCCACACCACTTTGTCCAGCCAAGACACTTGTTTTATCTTTTAAAATCTCATAAACCCCTTCTGCCTGATCATTTTTGCCTGTAACGACAACTTGATAACCCGCTTTTTGATACTCATCTTGAATTTCCGCAATTTCTGCTTCACTCAATAAATCCGCTTTCGAGAGCACGACGACGGGTTCAATCCCCTCATAAGCTACTAAAAAGATGAGGCGATCGGTTAATTGAAAGGAGAAATCCGGTTCTTTGGCCGATGTCACAATCAAGGCTTGATCAACATTCGCAACAACCGGTCTTTTCAGGGCATTTTTACGAGGCAGTACTTTTTGAATAACATACTGCTCATCAAGCCATTCCAGTTCAACAAAATCACCCACCATTGGTTTTTCTCCAAGGCGTAATTTACCCATTGCTATCGCCACAACAATTTCATTTTCATAATATACATGGTAACGATTAGAAATAATCGATGTAATCATTGCTTTATTGTTCGTTTTTTTCGTCATCATCCGACTCCTTTTTATCTTCCTCTACTTGTGTTTCTTCAACTGGGCGATCTTTTTCATCATAATAATAAAGTACAATTGCTTTTCCTTCGCTTTGCACATAATAACTTCCTGGCATGGGATGCGAACGAATGACTGTATTATAATCTAAAGCTTCAATTTCACTTAAACTTAAGTTATCTAGCGATAAAGCTTCCGTTTCTACGGCAAGACCCTTATCTTTTAAAGAGGTAATGGCTGAGTCTAAAGGGGTGCCAATTAAATCAGAGGGCACGATAGTTTCCATCTGCGAACTCATCACAAGAATGAGTTCATGCTTTTGGTCTGGGTTAATTTTTGTACCTGGTTCAAGAAGTTCTTGCCGGATAACATAACCTGCTGGGTATGACTCGTGATATTCTTTAATTGTTTTTATTTGTACATTTTGACCCGCTAAAGCATCTTTCACTTCCGTTAAGGTCATCCCTTCATAATTACCAATTTCAAAGGTTTTTCCTTGCGAGATGGTCAGTCTGATTTGCGAACCCACTAAGACTTGACTGCCTGCTGTTGGTCGCGAAGAGATGATTTTTAAATAATCAAATTCATCTGAATATTGATAGACATAATTAGGATTAATATGGAGGCCAATGGGCTCTAAAATTTCCCGTGCTTCATCAATCGTTTTTCCGCTCAGATCAGGCATTTCTAATTCCTTAATCTTTTTAGGTTTCGTAAAGGCATAAACAGCCCCCACAGAAAACAAGATCACTAAAACCAAAATCAATGGAAAAATCCATTTCCTTTTCTTTGTTTCTGGCGAAACTTGTTGTGGACTTGTTTGTATTTGCTCAAATAAAATGGTTTCATCCTGTGTTGGCCGAGTAAAGTCTACCAACGCTTCATTCAACCGTTGCGGTTCTAAACTAGTCTTTAAATCAGCCATCATTTCGGAAACATGTTTATAACGATACAATTTGTTTTTATGAGTTGCTTTACGAATAATATTCTCAAAAGAATGGGGTAAGGCAGGATTAAAGTCTAAAATAGAAGGAAACTCATCACGCATGTGTTTCATCGCAATTTCCACAGCAGATTCGCCTTTAAAAGGTACCTCCCCTGTTAAAAGCTCATAAAAAACGACCCCTAATGCATAAATATCAGATTGCATTGAAGCGCCTTCTCCTCGCGAACATTCAGGTGCAAGATAATGAACAGAACCTAAAACAGAATCGCTTTTCGTCAATTGTAAAGCGTCTCCTGCTAAAGCAATCCCAAAATCGGCAATCTTAACTGTACCATCATCTTTAACTAAAATATTTTGTGGTTTAATGTCGCGATGAATGACTTTTTCTTGATGGGCCCTTGCTAAGGCAGAGACCAACTGTTCCATAATCGATACGGCTTCATATTTATCCAAAGAGCCCCGACGATGTAATAATTCTTTTAAAGTCGTCCCACGAATCATTTCCATCACAATATAATGATGGCCATCATCTTCCCCCACATCATATACATCCACAATATTCTCATGATTTAGTCCTGATGCAGACTCTGCTTCACGTTGAAAACGCAACAATGCAACCGGATCATGCGCCAGACTACCACGCAGTACCTTTAAGGCTACTTCACGATCTAAAACCGTATCTAATGCGAGATAAACATCCGCCATCCCACCAGCCCCGATTTTTTTAATGACCTGGTAACGTGAGCCAATGATTTCATTCATCTTGATCACCTTCAATCAAAATAATTGAAACATTATCAAACCCACCTGCTTGATAGGCCGCTTCAATTAATCTATTCTTTTTCTCACTCATCGATTCTAAGGCTAGAATCGTTTCAATTTTTTCTTTAGCAACATACGAATGAAGCCCATCTGATGAGAGCAATATTTGATCCCATACAGCAGGAATTTCTACGACTTCATATTTTATTTTACGATCAATACCCACCGCATTCATTAAAATGTTTCTTTTCGGGTGCGTTTCTGTTTCTTTTAATGTAATTTGCTTTCTCAAATACATTTCATAAGCAAAAGTTTGGTCATGACTCAAACAAGAAAGCTGTTTATTATGATAAATATAAATGCGACTATCACCAATATTAAACGCTAAAGCTTCGTTTTGAAACATCACGATCGCAATGAGAGTTGTCCCCATGCCTTCATAGCGAAGACTTCGTTTAGATTTACGATAGACAGCATGGTTCGCTTTAGTAATCGCATCATGAAACCAAGCCTTAACAGCTTTTCGACTGGAAAAGTCATCATGTTCTTCAAAACTTTGTTTCATAATTTCGACAGCCATTTTTGAAGCCAGTGAGCCGGCTTTCGCCCCACCAATACCATCGGCAATAACAGCAAAAAAAGCATTGTCTTTTTCAGACACTGCTAAATAATCTTGATTCTCTTGACGAACCAAGCCAATTTCACTTGCAAAAATATACTTCACATACATTCCTCACAGTCTTTCACTTATTTTAACACGTACGCACTAATTTCGCGATATAAAACCCATCCCCTTGCGTCTTTTGTGGGTTATCTGTATGTTCATAAACACAAGTAAACTCAGGATGGTTTTTTAAGAATTTCGCTACTTGTTTTTCATTTTCTTTTTTATTAAGCGTACAGGTTGCATAGACCATTATCCCTGATTTTTTAACAAACTGACTGACATGTTCCAATATTTGCGCTTGCAACGCTTCCAATTCATCTAAGGATTCTGGCTTGATATTATAGCGTAAATCCGCTTTGTGCGACAACACACCCAGACCTGAACAAGGCGCATCAATTAAAATGCGGTCAAAGCGATGCTTACTTTCAAAATCTAACACATCACTTTGTATGATTTGTGCATTATTCACGCCCCAACGCTTCAGAAGTTCTTGGGTGGTTTTAACACGGGATTCATGTAATTCAATTCCCAAGATTGAGCCAGTCCCCGCCAATGCATCAGCAATTTGGGTCGTCTTGGTTCCAGGCCCACAACAACAATCTAAAACATCCATATCTGCTTTAAGATCAAGTGCTTTCACAACATTTTGACTGTTAATATCTTGAATAATCACGCACCCTTTAGCTAATAAATCTGTTTGGAATAGCGAAGATTTTGCGATTATTTTATCATCACTGATCGTCATGTGTTCCGCTAATTCAGGACAGTTTTTATGAGGGTTCACCCGCACATAATTCGGTTTAATTTTTTGACAATAGGCGGCATATTCAATTGCGAATTCGGTATCGTATTGGGCTTTCAATAAGCGAAGAATCCACTCTGGCATGCTGTAAACAAGTGATGCTTTTTTAATTTCATCTTCTGGTAAAGCCCGCTCTTTTTGTTTGATTACTTTTTTTAACACAGCATTCACAACCCCATGGTAGCGCGGTTTACCAATCTGTTTTACAAGTTCAACTGATTCATTGACAAGTGCATGCTCAGGAATTTTGTCCATTTTTAAATACTGAGCAACCCCCATCAATAAGACAATTTTAACTTCTTCTGGTAAGTTATCATCAACCATTGCTTCAAACTGATAACTTAAATAGAGTTTGTTTTGTAATACCGTATAAACCAAAGCACTGACGAATGCTTGATCTTGTGGTGATAATTTTAAGTCTCTCAGTAATAGGTGACTGTGTTCTTCTTGTAGTAATACTTTTTCTAATATTTCATAAGCTGTTTTTCTCATTCTAAATTTAAAGGGTTCACATCGACATAGAAATGGGTGTTATTCATTGTCTTAAATGTCTGTAATGTTTGATCAACTTGTTTGATCATCCCTTCTAAGTCCCTCCCTTTCAGTATAATGCGATTACGATAGCGGTTGGCCAGGCGACGAATTTCACTGGGACCGATCATCCTTATTTTATCATGTGCGAGTAAGCTTTGAAATAGCAGCGCTGCTTCTGCTGCTTTTTCTTGTTTTTCATCACTAAATACAATGACGATTAAATAAGAATAAGGTGGATAATCCGCTAATTTTCGGTAAGCCATTTCTTGTTTGAAGAAATGTTTATATTTTTGATGAACAGCACAAGTAATCGCGTAGTGATCAGGATTAAAACTTTGAATGATGACTTCACCTTGTTTTTCTGCTCGACCACTTCTGCCTGCCGCTTGTAGTAACATCGCAAAGGTATCTTCTACACTTCGATAATCTTGATAAATTAAGCCCGCATCCGCATTCACAATCCCCATCAAGGTGACATTCGCAATATCGAGACCTTTCGCAATCATTTGTGTGCCAACTAAAATATCGTACTTGCCTTGTGTGAAATCATCTAAAATCCTTTTATGAGCTCCTTTACGACTGGTTGTGTCTGCATCCATACGCGCAATATTTGCTTGCGGGAATAACTTTTTAAGATGTTCAGTTAAGCGTTCGGTACCCACACCCGTGCCACTAATTTCTCCAGAACTTATTTGCTCACGCGTTTGATATTCACACATATGACATTTTAAAAGATTTTCTCGTTTATGATAATTCAAGGCCACATCACAATAAGGACATTGTAATACTTGACCTGTTTTTTTATCTTTTAGAATGGGTAAATAACCGCGCCGATTCAACAAGATCATCACTTGTTCTTGTCGATTAAGCCGTAATTGAATCCCTTCTTTAAGTTCATCAGACAAGACTGCGGATTTTTGTCTATAAAGACCTTCTTTTGTATCGACGATTGTAACTTGGGGAAAGTTTTGATTAATCCGCTGCGGTAATTCTAATAGTGTATAGTTCCCCTTTAAAGCACGGGCATATGTTTCTAAGGCGGGTGAGGCGCTGCCTAATACTAAAGGACAGTGATGTGTTTCTGCACGCCATAAAGCAATATCGCGGGTATGGTAGCTGGGCGCATGATTTTGTTTGTAACTGGTATCGTGCTCCTCATCCATAATAATTAAACCCAATTTTTTAAACGGTAAGAAGACTGCCGAGCGCGTACCAACAATAAAATTAACTTCATTTTTTAAAACGCGTTGATACTGTTCGTATTTCTCTTGATTATTTAAAGCTGAGTGATACATCGCCACATCTTCTCCAAAACGCTTGGCAAAGCGCTCAATCATTTGTGGGGTTAGGGAGATTTCTGGTACTAAAATAAGGACCTGTTCTTGATTTTCTAATACTTTTTCTGCTAAACGTAAATAAATCTCTGTTTTTCCAGAACCGGTGACACCATGGACTAAATAAGTGTGAAATTCATCCATTACCACACTGTTAATCACTTGTTTTTGAGCAGAGGTCAATTCAGGTTTATGGGTTTCACTTTGATAAGACAGGGGTCTATAGCGGGCCTCTGTTTCATATTCTTGTAAATAACCCTGTTTGATAAGGCTTTGGACTCCAGAATAGATTTTGCGTGCTTGAGTATAGCTGATGTCCTTTTCTTGTTCCATTAAGGCAATCAGTTCCGCTTGTTTGGGGGTTAACTTGTGCTCTGCAACTTCAGTAGTCATTAATTTGACACGACGTTCCATTTTAGCTTTCTTAAAGGAGCCTTTAGGTCTGAGCTGGTTGGGTAAAATACTTTGGAAACAAGCAATCGGGGCAGCGATATAATACGCTGCCATTTTATGCCCTAGGGCAAATAATTCTTCATTAATCACAGGTTCTTCATCAATGACTTTCGTGATTGTAGCGACTTTAAAACCTAAGGGAATGGGGTTGTAAACTGCTTTAATAAAAGCCACCCTTTCTCGATTTCTTACCTTCACTAAAACACGCATCCCTACTTGAACTTCTTGATCTGTTTGATAGGTTAAATGGTCCTTGAAAAGAAATTGGTCTTCAATATAGACATCAATATACTTCATGCTTGCCTCCCTTAAATACAAAACAACTCCTTACAGAGTTGTTTCAATGTTACGTTTTATAATCAATCCGACAGCATCTGCAGCAATTTGTGGATCTTCGTTACAGATTACGTAACGATAATGTTTCATTAAATCCATTTCTTTAGAAGCTTTATCTAAGCGTTCTTTAATCACTTCACTTGCCTCTGTTCTTCTGCTGACAATTCTACGTTCTAATTCTTCCATACTTGGCGGTACTAAGAATATACTGAGTGAATCAGGTACCTTATCTATAACTTGTAAAGCCCCTTGTACTTCAATTTCCAAGAGCACATTTTTCCCTTGATTACGAAGTCTTTCCACTTCACTAATTAATGTACCATAATAATTCCCGACAAATTCTGCATACTCAAGTAATTCATCATTGGCAATTGCCTCTTCAAAGCGTTCACGGCTGACAAAGTAGTAATCTTTACCATCCACTTCGCCCTCACGCGGGCTTCTGGTTGTCATGGAGATTGAATAAGCAAGATTTAAATCTTCTCGATCAAAAAATAATTCTCTAACAGTCCCTTTTCCTACACCACTGGGACCGGAAAATATTATAAGCAGTCCTTTTTGCGTCATCACTATCCTCCTTTTTGTTAATTTTAAAGAAAAAGATTGAATAAGTCAAACCATGTTATAATATATAATAAGAATAGAGGTCGATATTATGCCAATGGACGGAATTGTACTCCATCATATCGTTAAAGAAATGAAAAAAGGACTGCCTTTTAAAATCAATCGCATCACTCAGCCATCAAAGCATGAATTTGTTTTTAATGGTTTTAATGGGCAATCTACCCAACTTTTAATCTCCACCCATCCCAATACAGCACGGATGCAATGGACAAAGCATCGCGCTGAAATGAACATTCAAGCCACCCATCTTGTCAGCTTATTTCGTAAACATTTAGAAGGTGGCAATTTAATTGATATTAGACAAGACGGTTTTGATCGTATTTTAGAAATTGTGATTGAAAACCGTGATGATTTAGGGGTAATGCAAACTTATTATCTTTATTTAGAACTTTTAGGTCGTTTTGCCAATCTCATCTTAACTGATAAGCAACAACAAATCTTTGATTGTGTCATCAGACAAAATGATTTTGAAAGTAACGCACGCGTTTTATTACCTGGTGTGACGTATCAAAGACCAGAAAGAACAAAACGAAAAAGCCCTTATGATCTAGAACTGCTTGATGTTTCAGAAACAATGTTTCGTGAAATCGAAGGATTTTCTCCCGCTTTAAGTAAAGCTTTTAGTTTAGCGCTTGAAAAGGGTGCAGATTTTACCGCATGCAAAGAAGCCTTACTTCATTCAGAGCAGTTATACATCTATGAAGAAGATTTTCATGTCGTTGCCCTACCGCAATTTTATACAGACGCTAAGATTTTGCCTTTGATGGAAGGTCTTGATTATTATTTTGAACAAAGAAGTATTAATCAACGCATCGAGGGCTATACCGATGCGATCAATCGACAAGTACGTAAAGAGCTCAAACGAGAAAAGAGAAGATTACGCAATCTCAATCGTGATCTTGAACTCGCCCATAATGCTGAAAGCTTAAAACTTTCAGGTGAATTACTCTATACTTATGGACAAGATTTAAAAGCAGGCCATGAAAAAGTGACGCTACAAGACTTTGAAGGAAATCCAGTTGAAATTGAATTAAAGGTTAAACTGAACGGCGTACAAAATGCCCAAGATTATTTCAAACGCTATCAAAAAGCCAAGCGCAGCTTGCATCATCTTGAAAGAGAGATTAAAAAAGCCGAGTTAAATATTGATTATTTCAATACGATCTTAGTGCAAATAAAGCATGCCAGTTTGAAAGATGCTTTAGAAATTAGAGAAGAATTAATCGAAGCCAAGATCCTAAAAAAACAAAAAGTAAACCCTAGAAAACGTAAAAAGGAAGTAAATCATCGTGTTTTAAATCTTGAAAATGCGCAAATTTTAATTGGTAAAAATAATACGCAAAATGATTATATTACCTTTAAACTCGCCCATAAAAAAGATCTATGGTTCCATGTTGCCCATGCCCCTGGCTCCCATGTTGTTTTAAAAACAACTGAAGTCAATGACGAACTGATTGAAATCGCTGCCAGTCTTGCCGCTTATTTTTCTGGCAACAAAAATAGTGAAAACATCGATGTAAATTATACTGAAGTAAAAAATCTCAAGAAGATTCCTGGTGCGCCCAAAGGTATGGTTGCGATGGATTCATTTAAAACAGTTACCGTGAAAACAGCGCCCGTTAAGTTACTGGAAATGCTTGAATAAACTTTGTATTTCAAGCATAATAACTAAAGGTGATAAAATGAGAAATAGCGAGATTTTTTACTTTGATGTTGATGGTACTTTATTGAATAATCACGATCATTCAATCAGTCAAAAAACCATCGATGCCTTGAAAAAGTTAAAAGAAAAAGGTTATAAATTAGCCCTTTGTACCGGTCGTACTTTAGCCGGTATTAAAGAAGCTGAAGTCGATCAACTTGTCGATTGGGACGGATTTGTCCTAGCAAATGGTTCGGTTGTTTTAGATAAAGATTATAAGACTTTACACAACGCCCCCTTTTCCGATGCGTTTATTAAGAAAATGTTAGAGCTGTCAAAGGGACCGTTAATGCTCGAGGGTGATTATAATTTTTATACAGATACACCCCATCAACCCATCAAGGATGCTTTAGCTCATTTTAAAATTAGCGAAACTTATCCGGTCATGGATTTTACAGGACAAGCCATATATAACGTAAAATGTTATGAAAAATTTGACGAAGCAACCATTAAAGATTTAGAAAAAGATGCTCAAGTCTTATATGACCAAATGAATAATTATGAAATTATTCCTAAGTCCTCTGGCAAAGATAAAGGCATTGAAGTTTTAAATCAACATCTCAAACTAAAACGTCACACCGTTTTTGGTGATGGTGATAATGATGTTACAATGATACAAAAAGCTGATTTTGGGGTTGCCATGGGCAATGGTACCGACAAAGTGAAAGCCTATGCGGACTTTGTTACCAAATCTGTGAGTGAAGATGGTATCGTACATGCTTTAAAAATACACGATGTACTTTAGGAGGAAAATGTTATGCAAAATGAAGACTACTTAAAAATGAATATGATTAAAGATAGACGCAGTCGTCTCCTTTATTTAATCAATAACAATGAAGAAGGTTATCAAATCATGGAATATGAAATGACCTTCATGAACTTATATACATCCCGCTTCTTATTCGCCCTGATGGTATTTTTAGTACCCTTTGGTATGTTTAAAAAGAATATACTTTTAAGTGTTGGCCTCGCCTTTTTAGTCATCGCTGGGTTTGAGTTTTATTTCCGTTTATTCTTTATTAAGAACCGTCCGATTATTAAACTCACTGAGAAAGAAATTGCGATTATGCATTCAGATACAGGACACAAAGCTTTAAGAAGTCAAAAATTCAACCATGCTTTGATCTCAATCTTTGTTGTATTAATTCTTTTCTCAAGCCTCATCGATCCGAATCTTACATTAAAAACATATGAAAAATTTCTCACGCAATTTTTAATGGCGGTCACCTTTGTCTACAGCTTTAAAACTTGGACAGATTACTTCAAATTAAAAAGCAAGAAGAGAAAAGAAAAATAAAGAAAAGAGATTGACATAATATTATGCCAATCTCTTTTTTTACTATGCTTTCTTTTTTCTTAAGAAGATTCCCATCGCAAGTAATAATAGACTTGATAAATAACTACTTGACATACCCGTAGATGGGAGCACTTGGGAATGATGCGTTTCTTTATTGGTGTTTTTAGGTTTGGTAGATTTTTGTGGGATTTCTGACTCTGTTGGTCCTTGTGGTCCTTCAGATTCTGTTGGTCCTTCTGGTACTACAGGTTCCGTTGGTACTTCTGGTACTTCAGGTTCCGTTGGTACTTCTGGTACTTCAGGTTCTGTTGGTACTTCTGGTACTACAGGTTCTGTTGGTCCTTCTGGTCCTTCAGGTTCCGTTGGTCCTTCTGGTCCTTCAGGTTCTGTTGGCTGATAACTTATAAGATCTTCAGTAAATCCAAGTTCTGTTAATGATTGTTGTAGTGTTTCATTATTTACTTCTATTGTTTTCAAATCCAGGTTCAGTAAATCTTTGAATAATCCAGATTCTAAAGAGAGACTTGTTCCTTCAATCATCACATTTTCAAGTTTTGGTGAGCCATTGAAAATTCCTGCATCAATGATCTTGGGACCCTCTGGAATCTGTAGGTTTCTTAATGACTCTAAGTTATAGATATGATACGCTTTGATATGTTCTGTTGATGCTGGTAACTTGAGTGATTCTAACATCATCATATCTGCAATTGATAATCTACCAATTTCTCTGACTGTATCAGGAATTTCCAGTGTGCTAATACCATTAAGATAGCGTAAAGCAAAAGGTTCAATCACTTCTAGTTGATTACTTAATGTGATGGCTTTGATATCTTCAGCGCCATTCATCGCATAAGTTTCTATAACTTTAACACTATCAGGCATGATAAAGTGTTCACTATATTTACGAACAGGATACTGAATCAGTCTTGTCATAGATTTATCATAAAGGACCCCATCCACCGTTTTATAGTGAGCGTTCTCATCAGCTATCCTAATACTGCGCAAATCATGAAGTCCTGAGAGTGCTCTTGTCTCAAGTGTGTTTACAGATACAGGCAATACAATTTCACTGATTTTAGCATTTTGAAATGCTTCTTCGCCAATTATTTTTACTTGTGATTTTTCTAATCCAACAATCCGTGATAACTGTTCACTATTAGCAAAAGCTTTTTTACCAATGACAGTAAGACTTTCAGGCACTTTTACCATACGTAAAGCACTATTATATAGAAAAGCATTCTCTCCAATTGTTGTAAGCTTGGAGTTATCACTGAATTCAACTTTATCTAAATGCTCTACCTGTCTAAAAGCATCTTTACCTATTGCTTGTAATGCATCAGGGAAATTAATTTTACTTAATTGTTCTGCAGCCGAGAAAGCTGCTTCTTCTATTGTTGTGATGCCTTCGGGCAATTTTACCTCTTTTAACGCATTTGCATTATAGAACAATTCTTTAGAAATTACAGACACATTTTCAGGAATTACGATACTTTCAACTACCGTATTATTTTTAAACGCTTCTTTTTCAATAGTATTTATCGTGTTGGGTAAAACAAATTCCTTTATTTCAGAACTTCGAAATGCACTTTCTCCAATCGTTTCAATCCCCTCCGCTAATTCAAGCGTGGTTACTTTTGAATTCATAAAGGCCTGTGCCCCAATCGCAACAACGCGATACGTTTTATCTTCGTGCTGAACTTGACTTGGAATAAACAATTTTTCACCGTTAAATTGTTCTTTATCCAATCTAGAAACTGCTACAGTTTCCTCACTTAAAATTGTATAGGGTATTTCATTTACGACAAAATCATTTTCTTGAGCATTCACATTTGTTAAGCTTAATCCAAAAAATAAGATACTCAACGTAAGT
>DATBUC010000052.1:0-4286 GCA_036516515.1 Erysipelothrix sp.
TCTGACTATGGGGTTTTACTTTTATATCTGCATATATGTAAGATTAAGAAATTATTATCAGAGTAAACTGCTCTCTCATTAATGAGACTCGTGTTCATTCGTGACATTAACGCAAACATTGATTACATATTAAATTACATCTTAAAACCTCTTGCTATGCTTTAGTAGAGAAAGATTGAGGTGTTGTAATTTGAGAAAAGTAAATCAGTTTATACTATCGTGTTTGTTAATGATTAGTAGTGTTATTATGAATGCCGACAAAATAAGTGCGGATAGCTCAATTAATAGTATTATTGATCATATTTCTTTTAGTACAAGTGAAGCATATGTGGGCACAGGTGTTCAAATGGACGTGACATTTTCTGAGAAAAGTGATTATAAAATAAAGGAAAATGATGTCGTTGTGATTCCTTTACCTAAAGGATCAGATGGGGAAAGTAATTTCTTTCTAAAAGGAAAGCCAACTTCATTTGAATTAAAACAGGATGGCATCGTCTTAGCAGAAGTACGTGTGGAAAATGAACAGATTGTCGTTACATTTACCAAAGAAGCTGCCGCATTAAATGAAGTCAAAGGATCGCTTCGAGCTCATTTGACTGCTGACTCGGATTATCAAGGAACGAGCGGTAAGAGTCATGTTATTACGACAGATTATAAAGAATTTAATGTAGCGAACCAAAGTATTAATATCATAATAGCTGATAAGGTAGCACCAGGTCCGAGTGATTACCCATTCTTTTATAAGGGTGGCTATACATCATCTGACCCATCGGTTGTTAATTGGTATTTAAATACGAATTTGAATCGTGGTCCAGTTGAAGGTAACGTAGTTTTAAAAGATCGTTTACAAGCAGGACATTATTTGCTCGTAGACTCGGTTAAAGCTATCGTCACACCTCACAAAGGAAGTAATGAAATTTATTCAATAAGTGAACTGAAGGAAAAGTATCCTGATGTTATTGTTGATGCTTATAATGGTGGTATTGATATATTTATACCATTTCATCGTGTACACTATACAAGCTTTGAATTTCAATATCAAAGTAAAGTAATTTCAACAACGATTGAAAATTTAGAGAATGGTGTGGATATTACTTATTACGAAAATGGTGAACAAGTAAATCTTCATGAAAGTGCGCAAACAGCCAATGAACTGTTTACGGGTTCAATACAGGGGCAAAAACCACAAAAAGGCTATTTAAGAGTCGTTAAAACTGTTGAAGACACAGAGGCAGTTGTTGAAAGTGCACTCTTTAATATTTATCAAAATGGTCAATTAATTCATGCGAATTTGGCTACAAATGCCCAAGGTTATTTTGATGTTGCGCTAGACCCAGGCACCTACCAAGTAAAAGAAGTCAAAACACTTGATTGGTTAGAATTAGATGATCAACCACAAGAAATTACGATGACTGTAAATCAAAGTGAAGGCTCTGTTTTGAACTTTAAAAATCAACGAAAGAAAATAGATTTAAAAGTGACTAAAAAGTGGCATGCTTCTCAAGAACAAATTTCAAAAGATAAGGATAAAGTAAAGGTTGCTTTACTCATTGATGGACAGATCAGTGATCAAATCCAAAAATTTGACGAAACCAATCAAGCGGTATTTAAAGGGCTTCCTATAACCGATATATATGGTGAAAAAATTGATTATAGTATTAAAGAAATATTTGAACAGGATCTTGAAGATAATTATATAAGTGAAATAAGTGGCAATCAAACAGCTGGTTTTATCATTCAAAACTTCTATAATGGTCCTAAAGCACAAATTAGGATTCCAATTACAAAAATTTGGCAAGATGGGCCAAAAGAGAAACCCGAAATCGCAATTGAAATTTTAAAAGTGATTGATGATGAAACAGAAAAGAGGGAAGTCGTAGAAACTCTAATTTTCCCAGAGACAACTGAGAAAGAGGTAACAATTTTAAGCGCGCCTCTTGATAAATATGACGATCAGCATAATCTCATAACTTATGAAATAAGAGAGAAAATGCCTGCGGAAGTAAGCAATAATTATGAAGCAATCGTTAATCAAAAAGAAAAGGTAATTACCAATCGTTTTAAATATCCTTTAGAGGACATAACGGTGACTAAAGTATGGGATCATCAAAACAATGAGAATTTAGAAGATATTAAAGTAGTATTTCAATTGTATCGTAAATCCGAAGGGACTGAGTGGCAAGTAGTAGAAGGAGCCCAACATCAGTTTATCCCCAAACAATCGCAACGAGAACAAGAGTATACCTTTAAAAACCTTGATAAATATGATGAAGAAGGCAATCGTTATGAATATCGGGTTGAAGAAATTGGTCAAACTCAGAATTACCAATCAGAACGCATTAGTGATTTAATTATCAAAAATACGTATAATCCAAAGATAACGAATTTAAATATTTTAAAAGTTTGGGAAAATGAGGGACCTGAAGGTGATATCACCCTTGAATTATTACAAAATAATCGGGTTATTGAGCAAATCATATTGGAAAAAGGAACTTATTGGCATACCTTTTCTAATTTACCTACTTTTGATAATCAAGGCAAAGCGTATCATTATGATATAAATGAGGTCTCTTTTCCAGAACACTATGAGTCGCGTAAAGAGGTTCATGACGGAGGTATCGTCTTTTATAATACTTATGATGTTGGAACAACAGAAATGACAGCAGAGAAACACTGGATGGGAGGTCCAAAAGAAAAACCGACCATTGAAGTTCAGTTGATGTATGAAGATGAAAATGGGCATGTAAAACCGGTTTTAAAATCTGGGCAAGCTGTAATTAATAAAATCGTTTATCCTGAAACGAAAACGCATTTTAATAATTTGCCAAAGCGTAATCACTTAGGAAATGACATCATTTATTCGGTAAAAGAACGGGCTTTAAAGACAGATGACTATATTAGTTTTGAAAACGGGAATTACATAACGAATCTTTATAGAACACCTTACCAGGAAGTTAAAGGGAGCAAGACTTGGATTGGAGGTCCAATAGATAAGGAAAGTATAACGGTGCAGTTGTATCAAAAAATTGGAAATGAAGAGAAAAAATTAGTCGGCTACAAAAAGACACTACTAGGTCAAGATGCCTTGATTAATGAAACCCTTAGTGAAAAACACCAGACAAATGTTAAAGAGTATGCTTTCAGCTTTGGTTATTTGCCTACGCGTAATAGAGAGGGGCAAGAAATTGAGTACTTTGTTAAGGAAGTTACAGTCCAAGATAATTACGTCACAACTGGAACAGGCATGCACATCACCAATACTTACCAAGTACCCAAAACCGACTTTACTGTTCATAAAATTTGGGAAAATGGTCCTCAAGAAAAGCCGCAAATTGAATTATACTTACAAAATAGTCTCGATCAAAAAAATTGGCATGATACAGATTATTCCATCACTCTAAAGTCAAATGAAAGACATTACACTTTTACAGGTCTTGATGAAACGAATCATTTAGGTGAAAAAATTTATTACCGTGTTATTGAGAAAGAGGCGTTGGAAAACTATGCTATAAGTTATCCAAGTAACGACACTGTTAAAAATACCTATATCATTCCTACAACTGATTTAACTGTTAAAAAGATTTGGGAAAATGGCCCTTTAAAAAGACCGGATATTACTTTAGCTTTGGAAAAAAGTATCGATCATAAAACATGGGAACTTACAGATTATCGCGTAAATCTTAGCTCGCAAAGCACAAGTCATACTTTTAATGAAGTTCCTGTCACAGATGAATTAGGTCAAATTATTGCCTATCGTGTGCGAGAATTAACTGAACTTAATGATTATGAGACAATATATCTTCCCGATTCATTAACAGTTATTAATCGTTTCGTAGATTTACCAAGTGAAAAACCGAGTGATAAACCAGATGAAAAACCAAGCGACAAACCAGGTGAGAAACCAAGCGGCAAACCGGGAGCACAACCGAGTGATAAACCAGTAGAGCAACCCAATGATAGTGCTGGATCGCAAGGTGCGTCAGAAAAAAGACCCGATAATTTGCCCATTACTGGTGTTTCAAATACGCTCGTACCAGTTTCACTTTTAGTAATTGCAATTGGACTTATTTTACATTTTACGAATAAAGAAGATTAAGTAATTATTAATACTGAAATTTCAAATATGAATTCATTAATGTCTTTGACGGTTATTTCATTGACTAAAAGATTTTCATAAAAATAATCACCTAAAGTTAGGTTGTGTTTAACTGCATAGGCTTCCAAAAGAATATAAGCTTGATCAATGCTATCAAAATCACCGTGGTGGTAAATCGTCAAGTATTGAC
>DATBUC010000053.1:0-2732 GCA_036516515.1 Erysipelothrix sp.
CTTTAAAAGAGTAAAAGGAAATTTAAAGAGAACATCGGAAGCGAATAGATTTTATGATCAAGTTTGTGTTATCCTGAAAGAAATAGATAAATTAGAATTGATCAATGATAATCAACCACTGCGATTAGTAAGTAGTATTACGATTGCCAATACTGAACTTGTTAATATCATTAATCGCTTTGATGATGACCTTAAGATTTCTATTGTCAATGCAGATGAAGTTGTCAACATGATTAAAAATCAGGAAGGTGATATCGGCATCGTCGAGGGTGCATATTCAGATGAAGAATTAATATCAAAAACTGTGGGAATGATTCCTTTAGACTTTTTTTCACGTAAAGGAAAGGATATGAACATTAACACATTAGAAGACCTTGTTGAGTATGAAATTCTACTAAGAGAAAAGGGGAGTAGTGTACGTAAAGCATTTGATGATTTACTTTTTAATTATGCACTAAGCTATCAAGCAAGATTTGAATCTGTGAACTCAGAGGCCATTCTACAAATTATGCAAAGTTCAAATAAAGATTATGTATCGCTATTACCGCGCTCACTGGTGGATTTAAAAGTATTTGATATTATAAAGCTAAATGGAATCCACTTAGAAACACCGATACAATTAGTTTATCGAAAAGATAAATCTTTAAGCGCGTTAGAAATGAAAATGATTTCTATTCTAAAAACGATTACATATTGTTAGTGAAATGAGTGTTATAACTTTTAAGGGAATAAATAAATCCTAAAGGAGAAATAAAATAGGTGAAGAATATACAGCTTGCAGCATTTAATAAAAAGCTATTACCAGTAATCTGGGAAATAGGCTTTAGAGAATCACATCCTGAATGGAAAAATGGGATGGTCCTTATTTTGATGATGATTACAAAAAATACGATACTTATGATGCATTCTTTAATGAAGAAGCCAAGTTTTTTCTTAAAGATAATAAGCGTTGTATTTTATATAATAATGAACCAGTAGGTATGGTTTCTATGTATTGGGAAAATGAGAAAACAAGATGGTTGAATATTGGTATTACTATTTTCTCGGATGCACATTGGGGTAAAGGGATTGGAAGACAAGCCCTAGAGCTTTGGATTAGTCATATATTTAAAACTGTGGACAACTTGGAACATATTGGTTTGGTCACATGGAGTGGTAATGAGCGTATGATGAAAGTTGCTGAGAAGATTGGTATGATAAAAGAAGCTCAGATAAGAAAAGTTAGGTTTCATAATAATCATTTTTATGATAGTGTCAGTTACGGTATTTTGAAAGAAGAGTGGGCAAATTTATATACTAGATAGATTACGTGTTATGCGCTATTTTTCTTAGAGAAAATAAATAATTAACTAAGATTGGGTCTTGAGGAGCGGAATATGAAAAAGAAACTGTATATCTTAATTGCAGTTGCATTGATGATTTTTGTGGATAGTCGTGGGGGTATGTCTTATTTTCAACGATCGTTGATTAAGATAATTCTGTTTGGTTTTGTGCCCTTTATAATGTTGCGCTGGAGAAAAGAAGCACTACCTAATTTAAAAAGCAATCAGTATTTGAAGTACATAATTGGTTTATCTCTCGTGATTATTGTTTCCATTTTATTGGGCGCCTATGGGTTAAATCATTATGGTCTTTTTGATCAAGTTCAAGGAAGTCTTGCACAACAAGTTGGCGTTACAAAATATAATTATCCTTTTGTTTTTATCTACATAGTCTTGATTAATGGGCCTTTAGAAGAATTTTTCTTTAGACATTTTTCTTATGAGAGTAAGTGGCATTTTAAAGGGTTGTCGACGAGTCTTTTATTTTCTTTATATCATGTGGGGATGCTGTTTACGATGTTTGATTGGTATCTATTTTTATTGGCGATGAGTGGACTTGTCTTAGTGAGTTTATTTTTTATCGCGGTTAATACAAGAAAGCACTCTATATTGAATTCGATTTTATTGCATATGGCAGCTAATTTTGCGATTAATTTAGTGGGCTGGTTTTTAATTATGAATTAGTAAGAGATAATGACTATCTATTAGCCTATTTGTGATATACTTATTGGATGTTAAAAAAGGAGTGCTTAGATGATTGAGGTTAAGAATATTGCGGTACAATTTGATGCCCGTGTTTTATATGAAAATGTAAATTTAAAATTTACTGATGGTAATTGTTATGGTTTAATTGGTGCGAATGGTGCTGGGAAATCAACGTTTTTGAAAGTGTTAAGTCAAGAAATTGAACCTGATTCTGGTCAGGTTATTATTCCTGAAAATGAAACATTATACATGTTAAAGCAAGACCAGTTTGCGTATGACGATTATACAGTTTTAAATACAGTGATGATGGGTAATGAGAAGCTCTATAAAATTATGACTGAAAAAGATGCGTTATATCAGAAGGCTGATTTTAATGAAGCTGATGGTATTTTAGCAGGGGAATTAGAAGCACAGTTTGCTGAAATGGATGGTTGGAATGCGGAAAGCGATGCCGCATCTTTATTAAATGGTTTAGGTGTCGATAAAGATCTCCATAATCTTAAAATGGCGGAATTACGCGGTAGTGATAAGGTTAAAGTACTCTTAGCCCAATCGCTTTTTGGTAAGCCGAATACACTCCTTTTAGATGAGCCTACGAATAACTTAGATGTGCATGCTATTGTTTGGCTAGAAGAGTTTTTGATTAATTATGAAAACACAGTTATTGTTGTTAGTCATGACCGTCACTTTTTAAATAAAGTCTGT
>DATBUC010000054.1:0-3884 GCA_036516515.1 Erysipelothrix sp.
TCAGCTGTTAAAAGCGTGGGAGGGATTAGGTTATTATTCACGCGTACGTAATATGCAGTTCGCCGCTCAAACGATTATGGAAGAGTACGACGGAGAGATGCCTAGTGATTTGAAGTCACTATTAGCGTTAAAAGGGATTGGGCCGTATACAGCCGGAGCGATTGCCAGTATTGCGTTTAATCAGCCGGAACCAGCTGTTGACGGAAATGTCATGCGGGTTTTTAGTCGTCTGTTTGGAATCACGGAAGATATTGCCAAGCCGTCGACACGATTTATCTTTGAGGGGGTCGTACGACATACGATTTCGCCGCAACATCCGAGTGAGTTTAACCAAGCTATTATGGATTTAGGTGCCACGGTTTGTACACCCACCTCACCAAAGTGTGAAGCGTGTCCATTGGCTACTTATTGTCTAGCGTATCAAATGGATGAAAGAGAAAAGTACCCAGTTAAAAGTAAGAAGACGAAAGTAACACCTCATTATTACCTTGCTTTGGCTATGCAAGATGCTGAAGGTCGTTGGTATTTAGAGCAACGTCCGAGGACGGGATTATTAGCAAATTTTTGGACATTCCCCTTAGTGAAGCTAGATAAGAAAAGCTACATGCGTTTTAAACAGCAATGGGAAGATGCCCAGACGCGAGATGCGGGTGAACAGATTTTAGAGCTTGTCGCTGAAGATGAGCCGTCTTTAGTTGAGCATTTGACAGAAGAGGCGGCGGATGTGATTTGGCAAAAAGAAGCTGTAGGAGAAATTGAACATGTTTTTAGTCATCAAAAATGGCACGTGTTGATTGCTTATGGCTACCAAGCGGAAGTGAGCGATGACCAGACGGGATGGTACTATCCTACTGCTTGGTCGACCTTACCGTTTCCAAAACCACAGCAAAAAATAGTCGAGATTTTAAAAAAGCAAAGATATATTGAAGATTAGTCAGCAGTCCGATAAAAAATCATTCTTAAGATGGATTTTTTGTCGGACTGTTATTTTTTTGTTAGAAAAGAAGAAAACTAGTTTATAATGAAAGATAAGTGGAAAGAAATAGTCAAGTAAAGGAGGACTAAATATGTTGGAATGGTTAAAGAAAAAACAACCAATACTAAAACGCTTGTTTGTCATATCTGTTATGTTTATTGTAACATTTGAATTGTTATCGATTGGGAAAACACTCTCTCTTTCTCAATTAAAACTGATTTTCCACGATATTGCAGTTTGGAAAATCATCTTAATGGGGATTGTAGGATTTGTTTCCGTTACACCCATGTTAGGATATGACGTCATCTTAATGAAATTATTAAATGATCAGCGAAATAAACGTTATTTACTTGAAAATAGCTGGATGATTAACACGATTAATAATGTGGCCGGATTTGGTGGTGTTGTTAGTATTGGCTTGCGCTCTAGTCTATATGGGAAAAGAGGAGGACATGATCGCAAGGAAGTTTTACGAGCACTTTCGCATATTTTTCTCTTCTTAATGTCTGGTCTTTCGATTTATAGTTTCTTAAGCTTTATCTCACTTTGGATTGGACCGTTTAATGACTATGTCGCTCAATATTGGATTTGGTTGATTGGTGGCGGCTTGTATTTTCCATTAGTTTTAATCATTACTCAGTTAAAGAAGTCGGGATTACTAGGTGGCCTATCTGTGAAAACACGGTTAGAGCTAGTTGGTATTTCATTTTTAGAATGGACGGGCGTATTGTTAACCTTTATTAGTATCGGCTGGTTAATGGGGATTTCATTTCATCTTGGAGAAGTCATCCCTCTATTTGTAGCGGCGACAGTATTAGGAATGGTCTCGATGATTCCTGGTGCTTTAGGAAGTTTTGACGTGATGATGATTTTTGGTCTAACATCACTCGGTATTCCAAAAGAAAGTGTCGTTGCTTGGTTGTTATTATATCGCCTATTTTATTATATCCTGCCTTTCTTAGTAGGTCTGGGACTCTTTGTAAAAACGTGGGGACACACATTAAACGAGCAGTATGACGGGATACCACGTCAGCTATTAAATCAGACTTTACATAAAATGGTTGTCTTGACATTATATTTAGCAGGTATTTTAATGGTTCTTGCTGCAACAGTGCCAGAGGCGTTTGCGTCAGTCAAATGGTTACATCACTTTTTGCCACAACGCTTTCATCTTTTAAATCAATTGCCCAGTATAGCATTAGGCTACCTTTTGATTATTATGGGTCGGGGCGTTGCTGCGCGTGTGAAAAAAGCCTATATCCCGACATTATTACTGATTGCGACAACGTGGATTTACGCACTACTTGTAGACTTGGGCTGGTTTATGCTTATTTTACTAGCGTTACTGCTTATTTTAACAGTAACCATTCAGTCGGAATTTGTCCGTCGCCAGTTTGTTTATGCGTGGGAGATGGTAACGGTAGATATCGTCATCATGGGGCTGCTCATGTTCTTTTACATCGGAATAGGTGTTTATAACTTACCAAAAGTCACACACCACGCACCTTTCCACACTTTTTTATTTTTTCCATCTGAAAAAGTGTGGCTAATGGGATTCTTGTTAACTTTAATAGTTTTTGTGTTGATTCTTTCGATGATTCGTTACTTACAAGGTGAGCAATACGTAATAGGCGAGGCTTTTGATAACGAGAAAGTCCATACGATTTTGGAAACATATGGTGGAAATGAAACGAGTCATTTAGTGTTTCTTGGTGACAAACGTCTATTTTGTTATCCACAAGAGGAACCGACTGTTTTTCTCCAGTTTCAAGCGTCAAATAATAAATTAATCGTCATGGGCGACCCGTCAGGTAATGAAGAAGACTTTCCAGAAGCGCTATCTGCTTTTATCGAACAAGCGGATGAATGGGGATATTTACCTGTTTTTTATGAAATTACTGAGTCGATCGTTTTATACTTGCATGAATATGGCTACGACTTTATTAAAATGGGCGAAGAAGCGCATGTCTCATTAGAAGCCTTTACGTTAACGGGGAAAAAGATGAAAAACCGTCGTGCCGTGATGAATCGCTTAACAAAGGAAGGCTATCAGTTTGAATTAACACCGCCACCGTTTGACACTAGTTTTATCGAGGAGTGTCAACGTGTGTCAGATGCGTGGTTAGACGGGCGGAAAGAAAAAGGTTTTTCACTTGGTTTCTTTTCAGACGACTATTTACAGCAAGCACCGATTGCGACCATTCGCAATACGGACGGACAGCTGATTGCTTTTGCCTCTATGATGCCTGCTTATAATAACGCACGCATTAGCATTGATTTAATGCGTCATGACCCTGTGTTAGCGCCAAGTGGGACAATGGATTATTTATTTATGAATCTTTTTCAACAGATGAAAGAAGCAGGATTTCAAGAGTTTAATATGGGAATGGCACCTCTAGCTAATGTGGGGACTTCACGTAAAAGCTTTATCCAAGAAAGAATCGCGTATCTCGTGTATCATTTTGGCAGTCGCTTTTATTCATTTCAAGGGTTACGTGACTATAAGAGTAAATATGCGACAGATTGGCAACCAAAATATACGCTGTATTCACGAGATAGTTGGATTGCCTATGTCATGTTGAGTATTTTGAAAGTAGACAATGCTTCTGTCGAGAAATATGGACATCGATAAAAACGAAAATCAATGCGTAACAGCAAAGGACTTACGTTTTTTTTATGAAACTTAGGCAAAATAAAAAAGCAAGAGAGGAGTGAAACCAATTAGTTTCACTTCTCTCTTTTTGGTTAATGGAAAAAGTATGAAGGAATTTAGCTTTCTCATATAATACATAGTAATTAAATTTACCTAATAGATTTTGATAGGTTATATAATAGCACTATTTAATGACGAAAATTTGAATGTTTGTTTGTATTTAAAAGGAAAAATAATATTATTTTTTTAATAAAG
>DATBUC010000055.1:0-12269 GCA_036516515.1 Erysipelothrix sp.
AATTATGATGTCCGTGGGTATTCCAGGTTTAACAGCCGGATCAATTATGTTATTAGCATTTAAAGTAGGTATTCTATTTAATGTTTATAATTATGCATTCTATAGTGAGGTTTTAGGAATCTCAATCGCAGAACTTAAAACATTTGCATTAGTTTATAGCTTGTTAACAGCGATTGGTACATTGATTTTTATATTAGTTAATGTCAATAAGAAGAAATTGAGCACAGCTTGGGCAATGCCTAATCCAGAATTAATGGAAGATGAAGCGGCAGATGTCCCAATTTACGCGCTTTTAACACCTGTTATTCCGATCGTACTTGTATTTGCACTTAATATGCATGTCATTCCAGCAATTTTGGCGGGTGTAATCTATGGTATTTTGACGACAAAACCAAAACAATTTATTAATTTATTATCAACAAGCTTTATTGAAGGAATAAAGGAAGCAGCACCTGCGATTGCCTTAATGATTGGTGTAGGAATGGTGCTACTGGCTGTAAGCAATGAGGCAACTGGAGCAATTATGGAGCCTTTAATTTCTGCAATTATTCCATCATCTAAAATTGGATTTGTCCTTTTCTTTGCTATCTTATCACCACTTGCACTTTACAGAGGTCCATTAAATTTATGGGGACTAGGTAGTGGTATTGCAGTATTAATGCTTGGAACGGGTACACTAAGTCCAATGGCAATCACAGGAGCACTTCTTGCTTTAAGTGCAGTACAGGATGTTGCTGATCCAACAAATACGCATAATGTTTGGTTAGGAAGTTTTATCGAAGAAGATACTGCAATGTTACTCAGAAAAACTTTCCCATATGTTTTAGGAATTGCGATTGCAAGTTTAATTTATACAGCCATTTTCCTTTGGTAAAAAAATGGAGTAGGAAAATGCCTACTCCATTTTAATTTTTGTACTAAATTTTAGGAGAGATATTGATGAAAAAAAGAAAAGTCAGAATTGGAATAGATGTTGGTGGTACTTTTACCGATGCTACAGTAATTGATAATGAGACATATGAAGTGCTGGCTACAAGTAAATTGCCGACTTCACATGATGCAAAAGAAGGTGTAGCAAAAGGTATTGTCGAAATATTAGAAAAAATTATTAAAGAAAATGAGATTGAACCAGATGATATAGTATTTATCGCTCATGGTACGACTCAGGCGACAAATGCTCTTTTAGAAGGAGATGTTTCTAAAGTTGGCGTCATTGGTATGGGGACTGGGATTGATGCTGGAAAAAGTAAATCAGACACGCAGATTGGTCAGATAGAATTATCAGAAGGAAAATTTTTAGAAACTTCACATGTTTTTTATGACTCAAAAAGTTTATCTGATCAGCATGATAATATCTTAAAAGATATCCAAAACTTCCAAGAGAAGGGATACAGTACTATTGTAGCTTCTGAAGCTTACAGCGTAGACAATCCTACAAATGAAAATAAAATTATAGATTATGCGCAACATCACCAAGTTTATGCGACGGCAGGTCATGAGATATCTAAGCTGTATGGTCTTAAAACACGAACAAGAACAGCGGTTATCAATGCAAGTATCATTCCTAAAATGATGGAAACAGCAAATATGACAGAATCAAGTGTTATCAGTGCGGGAATTAAAACACCATTAATGATTATGAGATGCGACGGCGGTGTTATGACAATTGATGAAGTTAGAAAAAGACCGATCCTAACAATGCTTTCTGGGCCTGCAGCAGGTGTAGCAGGGGCGCTCATGTATGAAAAAGTATCCGATGGGATTTTTCTAGAAGTGGGTGGAACCAGTACTGATATTTCAGTAATTAAAGATGGAAATGTAATGATAAATTATGCCGAAATTGGGGGTCATAAAACCTATCTTAATTCATTAGATGTTAGAACTGTTGGTATTGCTGGGGGTAGTATGATCAAGGTAGACAATCATAAAATCGTTGATGTTGGTCCAAGAAGTGCTCATATTGCTGGTTTAGAGTATGAAACATTTGCACAAGAGCCTATTACTAATCCAAAGATAGAGTACGTCAGCCCTTTAGAAGGTGATGATCAAAAATATGCGATAGTTAAAACAGATACAGGTAATAAATATTCATTGACGCTCGCTGGTGCAGCTAACTTAGCCGGTATGGTTCCTCAAGGAGACTATGCGGAAGGAAATAAGGAAGCGACTTATAAAGCTTTTGAAGCCTTAGCAAAAGAAGTAAACCTTACTGTAGAAGAGACAGTTGAACAAGTTATGCGTATCGCTACGGAAAAAGTGAAAAAAGTAGTTGATGCTATGATTCAAGAGTATGAACTCACTGAATCAATGATTAATCTTGTTGGTGGCGGAGGAAGTGCTGCAGTTGTTGTGCCATATCTAGGAAAAATGACAGGATATAAGCACAAGATCGCAGAAAATGCTCCGATTATCTCTACAATAGGAGTTGCACTAGCAATGATTAGAGATGTTGTTGAGCGTACAATTTCTAGACCTACTGAAGAAGATATCAAAGCGATAAGAAAAGAAGCGTTTGATCTTGCTGTAAAATCAGGAGCGCAACCTGAGACAGTTGAAGTTTTAATTGAAGTAGACAAACAAAAAAATATCGTTAGAGGTATAGCGACTGGGGCCACAGAACTGAGAACAAAAGATCTGCTAAGTGAAAAACTAGAAGAAGAAGACTTAAAAATTATTGCTGCACAATCTATGGGTTCAGAAATAGAAAATACTCAATTAATTTGTGAAATTGGCAATTATATGATTTTTGAAGGAAGCAGCTATGAAAAGAAATTCTTTGGTCTCATTAAAAGCAAAACGAATCCGATCAGAGTTATAGATAAGGAAGGCATTATCCGTCTTCAAAAGAGCTGGGGAAAAGTAAGACTCACTTATGGTAAAAATGCCTTAGCTAACATGCAAAAATTTATTGAAGATAATACAATATACGGTGATGGTGGTGAAGAATTACCGCAAACATACATTGTGAGTGATTACCGTCTTATAGACCTATCTGGACTAGGTAGTTTAGCTCAGATTATATCCATTGCTGAAGTGGAATTAGCGGAGTTGAGAGATGATGACTATGTCGCAATCTTGGTATGTCGATGAATGAAAATATTAATGAATTTATTCATCGAGCAAATAAAGAAGTAATGGCACTTGCTGAATTAAAACAAGATAACTTATATTTAAAAATTCCCAATACAGAAAGAAAATATTATATTGATGAATCAATAAGAATTGGTACTCAGGTTGCGGAAAGCATACAAGAAAAACATAACAATAAATCTATAGAAATGTTGTGCCAGTTATATCAAATTAGAATTAATATCATTGAAAATAGACAAATTTCAAAATATTTGAATTTACGCGCTGAGTATTTACATTATAATAATCAAATTAATATTTATCAGAGTTCAGTTGAAAAAATGAGGCAACAATTTGCTCAAATCAATATAGATTTAACACATCAAGAAATTTTAGAGATCCATTTAGCACACGAATTTTTTCATTATTAAAATTTAATATGATTGGAATCACTAGCGATCGTTTAAAACCGATAAAAATGAAACGTTTATTAGTTACAAACAGAAGTGCATCGGTATTAAAAACGAGAGAAATTGCAGCACATACATTTTGTCAAAAATATTTAAATTTGAAGATTCATCCGAAATTTCTTGATTATTTATTTTTGTTATCAAATGGTGAGATAAACGAAATGCAACTAAGTTCTTATTTAGAAAAATTAGAACAAGAAATAGAAAAAATGTAAGGGAGGCATAGTATGAGTGATTTTATGAAAGCTCTTGATAATAATAAAATTGCATTAGTAGTGAGTTTAGCGCGTAATGATGTTAATTTAGCACAAGCAGCTATCGAAGCAGGAGCTGATGCGTTAAAAGTTCATCTTAATGTGCATCATCATGCAAGTGGTAATAATTTTGGTAGTTTTGATGATGAATCTGAAAACCTTAAGCCAATTATAGCGCTTTGTAAAAAGCAAGGAATTCCCATAGGTGTTGTTCCAGGTACAAGTGATTTAGATATGCACGAATTAAAAAAGATAAGTAATATTGGTTTTAACTTTATTTCTATGTATGACAAAGATATGGATCCACAAATTATTAATTTTAAATCAATCAATAAGTTAATGGCGATTACATATGAATACGATATTGAATGGATTAAGATTATGAATGAAATAGAAGTAGATGTTTTAGAATGTTCTATTATGCACCCTGAACTTTACGGCACAGCTTTTACTATGCGAGATGTATTGAAATTAAAATCAATTAGAAAATACACTGATAAACCGATGCTTTTGCCAACGCAAAAGGCTATCAAACCAGAACACATTAAAATATTACAAGAAATAGGGATTAATGGATTGATGATTGGAGCGGTTGTAACAGGCGAAGAAGAGAAAACGCTATTTGAAAGTACTAAAAAATTTAGAGATGCTATTGATAAATTATAAGAAAGGATTACATTATGAAAATTATTGAATCTATCAAAACAGATATTCTCGTTGTGGGTGGTGGACCTGCGGGGATTATGGCAGCGAAAGCAGCGGCCGTTGAAGGTGAAAACGTGATGTTAATTGAGCGGTATGGCTATCTTGGCGGCAGTGCGACCATGAGTTTAGTTGTACCACTGATGACTTTTCACGCAGGTGAAAAGCAAATTGTAAAAGGATACGCACAAGATTTGTTAGATGAAATGAAAAAGTATGGTGGCTTTGAGGAGCATTTTATAGATCCACTTGGTTTTGGAAGCAGTGTAACACCAGTTGATACTGAAGTTTATAAGTATGTCGCACAAGAATTCTTATTAGAAGAGGGTGTCGATATTCGTTTTCATACAGAACTAGTTTCGGTAAACAGTAGTGGTAATGAGATTGAATCAGTGATTGTAAAAACACGATCAGGATTCTATGAAATAATTGCTAAACGGTTTATTGATGCTTCTGGAGATGGCGATCTCGCTTATATGGCAGATAACCCAATGAAAATAGGTAGAGATAAAGATGGTAAGGTACAACCAATGACCATGATGTTTAAGATTGGTAATGTAGATATCGAAGCACTCATAGACTATGCTGATGCCCATCCAGATCAATTTGTGATTGATGAAGACTACAATTCCTTAAGCGAATTTAAACGGATTGGTATCTCAGGTTTTTTTGAGATGGTTAAAGAAGCAAAAGTCGATGGAGCACTTACCTTTGATCGCGATCGCGTGCTTTTCTTTGAACTGCTTGAACGGGGCGAGATCGCCGTTAATATGAGTCGAATCATTAACAAATTATCAGTGCATGATTTCGATTTAAGTAACGCCAGCATTGAGGGGCGAAGGCAAATCTTTGAAATACTACAATTCTTCAAAAAATACCTTCCTGGGTTTGAAAATGCTCGCATTATTGAGAGTGCTCATCAAGTAGGAGTTCGAGAAAGTAGACGCATTGATGGACAATATGTGCTCAACGAGCATGATGTGGTCTTGGGACGTGCGTTTGAAGATGGTATTGCCTGTGCTTCATGGCCCATTGATATTCATGATCCTGAAGGAAAAGAATTGATTGTGACCCATATGGAAAAAGGCACTTATTATGAAATTCCTTACCGTTCACTGCTACCGAAAAAGTCTAAGAATTTAATTGTTGCAGGACGCAATATCTCAGCGACCCACGAAGCCCTTGCATCCGCCAGAGTATCACCTACTTGCATGGCAATGGGGCAAGCAGCGGGTATCGCTGCAAGCATGTCTTTAAGCGAGCAAATTCCCTTTGACCAAGTGGATACAAAAAAATTGAGAGCAAGACTTTATGAAACAGGTCAAGTTCTAAAAATAAGATAACAAAAACTTAAAGAGGTGATGATGATTTTTCGTCGATTAAGTAAGCTTTTTCAAAGTAATGTTGTGAATCAAATAAAAGATGACTTTGAACCTTCAGAGCAAGTCTGCAAGCATGTTTTTTTCTCTGGAATCGTCCAAAATGTGGGTTTTCGTTTTGAAGTCTATAGGCAAGCACAGGTACTGGGAATTGTTGGTTGGGTGAGAAATTTGGAAGATGGTAGAGTAGAAGCGCGGTTACAAGGTGAAAGATTACGTGTTGAAGCTTTAATCAATCATCTTTATACTATTAAACGATTTCAAATAGATGATTTGCAGATGGAAGACTGTCGTTATGATTTAAAATTGTAAGATTTTGAACTTAAAAATTAGGGTGTTTTTTCAGTGTCTTTATTTTTAAAATCTATGTACAATTAATTAAGAAACCGCTATCATATAAGTGTACTAATAAGAAGTGTTACTGATAGTGTGATTTCTGTTCATAATTCATACTAACGTTGTATTAAATTCCCTTTTACAATTCTTTTTCTCATAATGATAAAAAATGCCATATAATTGCCAAGTAGAAAAAACTTATTAGTCTGAAACAATTAGTTTCTCTCTAGAACACTATCAGTAATAAAGGAGTCTTTGTCACCTCGATAAGACTCCTTTTTTTTCATGCCAGATTTTGTAACTTTATGGGTAAGTTCACCTAAAATATATGCTTGAAATATGTTAAAATATAAAAGGAGGTGCGATGTGTTAAAAAAGTATAAAAATTTATGGATAAGCCTTGGCTTATTATTTGCAATTGTTCTTGTTTTACTATTAGGCTATGCCGGATTTATTGCAGGACCTTTTCGCGCCTATGAAAAAGAAGATCGTCTTTATTTATCTGCCTATGCAGAACAATATGATGTTAAAAAGGTTGAACTCTTAAATCGTTTCACTTATGACAAGGTTTATTATATTGTTTTAGAAAATGATCAAGATATTGTCGTTTTTGATCAATCGTTTAAAACAGTCAAAAAATTTCCATATGAACCACTTGATAAAGTGCAATCCATTGCCCAAGATTTATCATTTAAAACAGACGAAATATCATATGGTTATTATCACGATGACTTAGTTTTTGTTTTAAAAAATAAAAATTCAGAAATATTTATCACAGTTGATGATCTGAAACTTGTATATCATTTAGGGAGTGAATTTTAATGTGGTGGAATAAACCTTATGTCAATAGAAGAGATTGGATATTAGAGAACTTAGGTGTTTTAAAGCTTGATGCTAAGCAAGTGATTGTACTGTTAATGATTGATTATTTCAACAGTCAAAAAAAGCCTATTGATTTACAAGAGTTTGCTAAGGCATGTGCTATGGACTTGCAAGATGTCGACGCAACGATACATAGTTTGGTAAAAAGTCAATTAATTAATATTGAACCCAAAAAAGACCGCATTCATTTTTCTTTAGATGGTTTATTTAACCATGGCATTATGTATGAGTATGTCGATGAAGATATTTTTGAAGTCTTTGAATCGGAGTTTGGTCGATTGTTGTCGCAAAATGAACTCATGCTTTTAAATGAATGGCTAGCAGTCTATACGCAAGAAGAAATTTTAGATGCGTTACGCTCGGCCCTGATTTATCAAAAAGCCTCAATGAATTATATTAATGCAATTCTAGTGAATCAAAGAAAAGAGGCTAAAAATGACCATGCTTGAGATATTGGAAATCTTAGACAAAGAATTTCCGAATGTAAAATCGGAATTAGAATATGAAACTGTCTTCCAATTGCTCATCGCCGTTACTTTATCTGCGCAGACAACCGATGTGGCAGTAAATAAAGTAACCAAAAATCTTTTTGCCCTCTATCCTGATGCGCAGAGTTTGGCTCAAGCCGATCCGAGTAAAGTTCAAGAAATTTTACGAGAAATTGGCATGTATCGCAATAAAACCAAATTTATAATTGCGGCATCACAAGCGTTAGTCGAACATTATGATGGTGAAGTACCACAGACAAGAAAAGAATTAGAATCATTACCTGGCGTGGGTAGAAAAACTGCCAACGTTGTTTTGTCTGAAGGTTTTGGGATTCCAGCGATTGCCGTTGATACCCATGTTGCACGCGTTACGAAAAGATTGGGATTTGCTGATGAAAAAGACAGTGTTTTGAAAGTAGAACAAAAACTGCAAAAACTGATTCCTAAGGAGATGTGGCATCAAGCCCATCATCTTTTATTATTATTTGGTCGTTATCATTCAACGGCCAGCAATCAAGAAGATATCTACATGACACTTAATAGATTAAAGGAGAAACACAAAGATGTATAATTTGCCACTTAAAAAAATTGCTGAATATGTCAATGTTCCTTGTGATGCAAAAGTTGTTTTACAAGGTGTATCAGTTGATTCACGTTTAACTCAACCCGGTGATTTATTTGTTTGTCTTGAAGGGGCAAGGGTTGATGGCCATGATTATGTCAAGCAAGCTGAAGAAAAAGGTGCGGTTGCACTTTTAGTTCATAAGCCAGTAAAAAGTAAGTTACCGCAACTTCTCGTTAAAGATACGCTAGAGTCAATGTCTATTGCGGCGCGAAAATATCGAAAAGATCTTAATGCCTTTATCATTACCATTACAGGGAGCAATGGTAAAACATCAACGAAAGATATGTTAAATAGTATTCTTTCTTCAGTCGGTAAAACGCATGCAACCCATGCCAATCAAAATACTGAAATCGGTACTTATCTTAATATTTTTCAAATGGATCACAAGCATGAATTTGGTATTTTTGAACTTGGTTTAGATCAAGTGGGTGATGTGGCTTTTATGGCCGACATATTGCAAGCTGACGCAGCGATTGTAACCAGCCTAGCACCCGCTCATATGATGAACTTCAAAGACATGAATCATATTGCTGAAGAAAAGCTCGCAATTTTTAAAGATATTAAAAATAATGATTTTATGTTCTATCAGGGTGATTTTAGCCTCTATAAAGAAAAAATGGCAGGGAAAGGCCATGATTTCGGCTTTGAAAAAGATCGAGAGTATTATGTTAGCGATGTTCAACTATTTGAAGATAAAACTGAATTTTCGCTTAATGGCATAAAATATCTTACGAATTTATTAGGGCGTCATCAAGCCAGTAATGCTGCAGGTGTAATTGCGCTATGTCAAGCGCTGAAAATAAATGATGAGACGATACGTGAAGGCTTACAAACAGTAAGTTTAACCGGCTTAAGAACAGAAAAAGTGAAATATAAAAATGCAGACATTCTACTTGATAGCTATAAGTCCAATGAGTCGAGCTTAAATTACGCAATGGAACTGTTCGATCGTTTTGAAACAGAGAAACCTAAATATTTAATTTTAAGTGAAATGGTTGAGATTGGCGCTGAAAGTGAAGCGATTCATCGCTCAGTCATGCAATCAATTGATGATTATGGTTTCGCGGGTCTTTATACCATCGGCGAAGAATTTATTAAGGTGAAAGATGATCACTTTAAAACACCGCATTATGCTTTCGATGATTTTGAGGCATTTAATGAAGCGGTCCAAGCACTATTTAAAGAAGACGTATTTGCTTTAATTAAAGGGTCGAGATCATACGCCCTTGAACGTCTTATCAACAAGGAGTGAAGAGAATGAAAAAAAATATCGCGTTAGTATTTGGTTCAATGGATAGTGAACATGAAGTTTCCATTGCCAGTGCACAATCTGTTTATGAAAATTTTCCTTTCGAAACCTACGACTGTCAGATTTTATATATTTCTAAACAAGGAGAATGGTTTACTGGTACCTATGACTTTGAGAAGCAAGATTTTATCACAAAAGAAAAACTCATGTTACGCTTTGATTTAAATGAACCAGGATTCTATTCAATGGAATCAAAAGAAAATATAAAAATCGATGCCGCATTTTTAATGCTTCATGGTAAAACAGGAGAAGGCGGGTATGTTCAAGGTTTATTGGCCTTAGCACACATTCCATTTACCGGCTGTGACCTACTCTCTTCATCCTTATGTATGGATAAAGTGTATACCCATGAAATCTGTGAATTCAATCATATCCCAATGGCAAATTACCAGCATCTTTACAAAGGAGAAACTCCAAAGCCTGTGAACTATCCTTGTATTGTGAAACCCAGCAGAGAAGGGTCTTCTTTTGGTGTGAGTTATGTTGAGGATGAAACTGCGCTTGAAGCAGCCCTTGCAGAAGCATTCAAATATGACGATAAAGTCTTAATTGAAGCTTATATCGATGGTGTTGAGGTAGGACTTGCTATTTTAGATACCCATGGGGAACGTATCGTATCAGATGTTGACCAAGTCAATGTCAGTGGTAATTTCTTTGACTTTAAAGAAAAATATCATCCACACAACACTGAAACCTTACCTTATGCCCAATTTCCTGAACCAGTATTAAAACAAATACAAGCCTATGGTAGTAAAATCTTTGATTTACTATCATGCTCTCAATTTGCCAGATTAGATTTTTTCGTAACAGCAGATCATCAAATTTATTTCAATGAAGTTAATACCATTCCAGGATTTACCCAAAATTCTCGCTACCCACAAATGATGGCACGCAAAGGTGTTGATTTCAAAACACTCATCACCCGTTTAGTCGAGGATATCTTATGATAGAGAATGCAAATGTCTATGTAGACGAAGCCATCATAAAAGAAAACCATCGCTTATTGCGGACCATGCTGCAAGCAAAGTCAGAAGTTATGGCTGTTATTAAAGCCAATGGCTATGGAGCAGGTTTGGTTGAAACTGCGCTACTTTGCGAGAAATTGGGGATCGAGTCCATCGCGGTATTAAATATTGAACAAGGGATTGAAATTCGCCAAGCAGGGGTACAATTACCAATTATTCTTTTGGGTGCTTGTTTAGAAAGTAATTTTCAATACCTGGTAGATTATGATTTAACCCAAGCTTTAATCAGTAAAGAATATGCCCTGAAAATGGCGCATTTTACGCAAAATACAGGACAAACTGTTAAAGTACACATTAAAGTTGATACAGGATTAAATCGTTTGGGTTTTAAAAGTGTAGAAGAAATTATTGATGTGTTTAGTATGGAAGGGATTAAGATTACCGGGATCTATTCCCACTTTGTCTCCGCCCAATCGCAAAATGAAGATGACATTGCTTTTTCCTACCAACAAGTTGACCGTTTTAAACAAACGCTTAAAATTCTTGATGCAAAGGGACTTGCTTATGGACAAACGCATATGCAAAATAGTCCTTCCATTTTAAATTTTGGTGATTTGGGTTTTGATACAGTCAGATGTGGCATGATTTTGTTTGGTCTATTTCATCCATCGCAATTAGAACAAGCTTATGAACTGGGCTTTAGAAATGCCTTGAGTATGAAGGCGAGAGTTGCACTTGTCAAAGAAATTCAAGCAGGCGATACGGTCGGCTATGGTCGGACATTTAAAGCTGAAAAAAATATGAAAATCGCAACCATCTCAAGCGGTTATTGTGATGGCGTGATGCGTACACTTTCTCATAACCATGGCTATGTCATCTATGAAAACTATAAATTGCCGATTTTAGGTGATATTGCCATGTCGCAATTTATGGTTGATGTCAGTGGGATTGAAATTAAAGAAGAAGATGAAGTTTGGATTTTCGGTCATCCTAAGCAAACCATTTATGACTATATTGGCTATACCAAGCAAACGATTAATGAGCTTGTGAGCCATTTACGATTAGATATGAAACGGATTTATATCAATCAAGAAAAATAACATACAAACAACGCAAATATATCATGCGTTGTTTTTTTTATGTCAAAAATTCCAAGTTTAAGAAAAGACGGAAGATAATTTTCTTCACACTCGTTTTATACTATTTACAGTGAAAGGGGTGGTTCAATGTCGGATGTTGATCATGATCACACAAGCATGGCATATTTAACGATTACACTTATTACAGATAAATTTTGCGAGAATAAAGCATATCCCTTTAAAATATCTAGCGAAACGGAAGAGATTGTTTTTAAAATCCTCCCCTGTGAAACCAAGACGTTTGTTTTACCCAAATATGAACGTTTTTCTATTCAAGCGTTAGGAGCACAAGCGCCTGGTGTCTCAACACTATATTCGCAACAAGACGGCCTTTTGCTTGAAGAAGATATTCAAATAAACATTTGTAAAAAATATCTTAAACAAGATGAGAAAGCGACAATTTCTGGACAAATATATTGGGAATTTGATAATGAATGTCAGGTCTCAATACCTGATGTTGTCTCTGTTTATGTAGTCAATGAGAAAGATGAAATAATTCAAAAACAAAAGGAATAAGAACCATCTTTCTGGATATTGCCCAGATAGTAGTCATTGCTATCTTGCAGGCCGGCATGACTTGGTTTTAGCACAAAGTCATTCCAGCAGGAGGCCAGAATATTGGCCACAGTTGGTTTACAGATATCACAGCCC
>DATBUC010000056.1:0-6259 GCA_036516515.1 Erysipelothrix sp.
ATTGATATCAATCACTTCAATGATCTCATCTTCATTCATAAAATTCATACGATAAAGACTCAACATTGACTTCTTAATTTCATACAAGTCATATTGCATCATAAATTCCTCATAAATACTTCTATCTAAAGGATTGATCTCTAATTTACTTAACATCACCTCCAATTCTTGTTTTATAAGGGGCGGCGCGAAACTTCTACTGATACAAAGCGCATTATAAACAGTATTCGTTTGTAGTAAACCATGCACCTGTCTAAACCAGAGAGGAAATTCATATTTCAATTGCTCTATTTGAACTTTGTTTCGTTGACATAACTTAATATATGGGATTTTGTAAATCAAAACAGTAATAAATAATAACTTTTTATTTTTGTAAGAAAGTAGGACTAAAAAGGGAAAAAGCGCTAGGAGCAATAGGATACGCTTCTTTCGAAATGATTGAATATCCTCATTAAGTAATTCGCACCGTTCAGTTACGTCACGCTCTTCTATTAAATACAACCCTTCCTTAAATAGTTTCTTTAGCAACGCTTTCCTCCTTCAATAGGATTTCTTTCTTAAATAGTGTATGCGCTTTTAAATAAATAATGACATTGCACATAAAAAAATAGAAATACGCTTTGTGGTAATTACTTCCCATCTTAAGATAACCTGTTTTCAACAACATATTCTGTCCCATTATTGCAACAAGCATCGTTAAGATGATGATAAGGTTTATTTGGCGAATGTATTCATAACAACGTGCATGGTATACGCTGACATCATGCAACCAAACTTCAAAATCTTTTTCTAAATGTGCTAATGCAATCATAATGTTCTTATCACCATATTTTTCATGATGTTGCATCATCTTTAACATACTTATAAAGATATAATGATTAGAATAATTCAATGCTATTTGATAATTAATACGTCCTTCATCACCTAATAGATACACTTGATTTTCCCATGCTGGATCATTTGCTAAGCTTCGTATCGCCTGTGTAATTTTTTTATGCTCTTTAAATTGCGCCGACATTTCCTGTGAACATTGACATAAATTTTGATAAGCATCGTATTTTTCTTCAAATTCAACCAGCCAAATTGTCGACAAGACAAAAGCAATAACAAGAGAAATTAGCGATAGTAAATGATAAATTATCTTTAAATTAAAATATTTCAGAGTAAAAATAGCCACAATAAATACTACAATATTCATTACGAAATCATTGCGCTGTTGCCAAATTTTTTTAAAGCGCTTATGTGACTTTTTTCTAAATAGACTTTTGATATCATCCTTAAACAAAACGATAAATATTAGAACTATCACCAATACCCAGCTCCATATATTTTTCCTTTTTCTTTAATAATGTCAGGTATTTTTCGTGCATCTCTTTTATTACTATAATGATATACATATTCACTGTCTTTATCATTAAATACAACAATTTCTCGTACTCTTCTATGGATGCCTAGTTCATTCATATATAAGTCTATATGAACACCCACATGGATTAACTGTTCAATCTGGGATCTTAAATCTTCTCTTTCACTTGGAATCATCGTACGCATCCTTAGAGGGATTTCTCGAGCACTCTGTGCGTGTATGGTACTCATTAGATGCGTTCCTGTGCTGGCACTATTGAGTAAATCAATAATTTCTTGTCCTCTTACCTCTGATAAAAGAATCCAATCAGCCCGTTGTCTTAAACTGGCTACAATAGCCTTTTCATACGGAAAAAAACGATTCACTTTTATGGCAACACAGTCTCTATTGGGATGAAGCGACTGATAATGGAGCTCATAACTATCTTCAATGGTAATTACCCGTTCATTTTCATGAATATACTGCGTGAGAAACTTAAGTAATTCCGTTTTTCCACTGCCTGGGAGTCCACTAATCATTAAATTAACTCGTGATTGTACACAATATTTAAGAAAATTAAGTGCTGATTTGCTTATGTATTCTTTTGCTAACATTGTTTCTTCATTCAGTCGTAGTTTATCAGTGCTTTTTCTTATCGAAATCGCAATACTTCCAGTAATGCTTGGATGAATAATACTGACTCTAAAAAAGTTTAAGTCTGCCTCCAAGACAGGATTTTGTAGATTTAAATTTTTATTGACCGCATTTGAGAATTTTAAACACATTTTATAAGCTTCACATTCTGTCATAAAATTACTTATCAATAAGCGACCCTCTCTTAAGTGATCCAACCATAAATCTTTACCATTGTAATTGATGTCGGTAATCATCTCGTTTTCAAGATAGGGTTTCAATTTATAAAAGCAATTATAGATCATCGAGTGCCACACCTTCATGATATCGTGTTTCATTATTAACACCCTGAGTAAGCGTCATCGATATTTCCCCCAAGCTTTGTGCTTTTAAAAGCGTCTCAATATATTTTTCATCGATCGCTAAGAGTACAAGGTGTGCCTGATTTTCACCCGCTACAATATCTTTGCCATATCTATCCTTCACACCAAGAATACGGACATTCTCTGCTAAAAGCCTATTTTCCAGTGATTTATTATATTGTAAATGTAAGTTAACGCGGTGTCCTTCGGATAATATATTACCAAAAGTTTCCACAACACCAACTTTCATGGAGAATACTTGTTCGCCATCATTTAATTTTAGAAAAGCTTTATCATGAGCAAGATCGATTGTTTCAACTGATTTTATATGAAACGGCATACCAGGATATTGCGTGTGGTTTAAAGCTACGTACTTACCGACCAAATCTTTTTTATTTGTGACAAAATAGTCCTTAACTAACTTTCTTGGAATTTTAATTTCTTCTAAATCCTCTTTTTTTATCTTTTCTCTTGCTTGAATTTTTGTCTTAGCAACCACAATCGGAACTTGAGCAACAATTCTTGTAGTTACTACACGCACTAATAAAATAAAAAGCGCGAGTGCCAAGAAAATAATGGCTGCTTTCTTTCTTCGGTTCAATCTATCCTCTCCTCAATTAATGTTCTGTCAAACTTCAGCTTCATTTTGGGATTCGTAACAACAACGCGCATAATCTTTGGATAACACTGGTAATATTTCACCTCAACATCAACTTTCATCTGTGTTTGTTCTTCGAGTTCTTTTTTTATATTATTAGCCAGTACCGCTTCTGTTAAGCATCCTTTCGTAAAGTTACTTTTCATCACACGATGATAATGATGTTCCAGCTCTTTTTCAAGATAATACTTTTTTTGGAAAGTGATCAACGTGATCCCCATCCCCAGCAGCATCGTAATACACGTAAGACTTATAAATATCTGCTTCATATCACCACCCACTTATAATTAAGACAATAAAATAAATTCCCCTAAAAAAAAGGAAACCCTTTTAGAGTTTCCTTTTTAATTTATTTAACTACAATATTCATTAATTTATTTTTGACAATAATTTCGCGCACGATTTCTTTACCTTCAGTATACTTCTTAACTTGTTCTAAGTTGTAAACTGCAGCTTTCACTTCTTCATCACTCGCATCACGTGCAATTGTAAGCTTATCTCTTAATTTACCATTTACCTGTACGACCATTTGAATTTCATCAAGCACAAGTTTACTTTCGTCATATTCTGGCCACTCTGTATAGGAAATACCTACTTTACCCGTTAGGTTTTCATATAGTTCTTCCCCTAAATGTGGGGCAAATGTGGAGAACATCTTGATAAAGCCAATTGCATATCCTTTATAAATTGTCTTAACTTTATAGGCTTCATTTATAAATATCATGAGTTGCGCTATCGCAGTATTCATACCAAAGTTCTCGATATCTTCCGTTACTTTCTTAACAGTTTGATGATAAACAAGATCAAGCTTGCCATCGTTTTCCTCCGTGATATCTGCCACTTCGGTGAAATAGCGCCAAACACGATCTAGCCATCGTCTTGTTCCATCTAAACTTTCTTCACTCCAAGCCACTGTACCATCTAAAGGACCCATAAACATTTCATATACTCGCAGTGTATCAGCACCATGACTTTCAACAATTAAGTCTGGATTGATAACATTCCCTCGAGATTTACTCATTTTTTCATTATTGGTTCCTAAAATCATCCCTTGGTGATAGAGCATTTGGAATGGTTCTTCAGTATTTACTACACCCAAATCAAATAATACTTTATGCCAGAATCTTGCGTAAAGTAAGTGCAAGACAGCATGCTCAGCGCCCCCTACATAGAGATCAACTGGCATCCAGTGGTCGATAAGTTTTGGGTCTGCAATCGCTTCATCATTTTTTGGATCTAAGTATCTTAAGAAATACCAACTCGAGGCTGCCCATTGTGGCATCGTATTCGTTTCTCTTTTCCCTTTTTTACCATCTGGGAAAGTTACTTCGAGCCACTCTTTTGCTTTAGCAAGTGGTGATTGACCGTCCGCTGCAGGTTTAAAATCACTCATTTCTGGTAATTCAAGCGGTAGTTCTTCAAGCGGTACAGCACGCATTGTACCATCTTCCATATGAACAATAGGAATCGGTTCTCCCCAATAACGTTGTCTAGAGAAGAGCCAATCACGTAATTTATAGGTAACCTTTGCACTTCCCACTTCATTTTCTTCTAACCATTTAATCATTGTTTCTGTAGCTTCTTGTTGATCAAGACCATTTAAGAAGTCTGAATTAATATGGAGACCATCTCCAATAAAGGCTGCCTCTTCTAAATTGCCACCTTCTAAAACTGGAATTATTTCTAAACCATATTTTTTAGCGAATTCATAATCTCTTTGATCATGTGCCGGAACAGCCATGATCGCACCACTACCATATGAGGCAAGCACATAATCAGCTATATAAATTGGAACTTTCTTATTATTCACTGGATTCATTGCATAAGCACCTGTGAATACACCTGTTTTATCCTTATTTAATTCCGTACGTTCTAAATCACTTTTGTGGAGAATTTCTTCAACATAAGCGTCCACTTGTTCTTGTTGATCTGCCGATACGATTTCTTTTACAAAAGGATGTTCTGGTGCGAGAACACAGTAAGTAGCACCAAAAAGTGTATCTGGTCTTGTTGTAAAGACAGTGAAACTTAAATCATGATCAGCAACTTTGAAGATTACTTCAGCACCTTCTGATTTACCAATCCAATTTCGTTGCATTTCTTTTGTTGATTCAGGCCAATCAATTAAATCTAAATCTTCCAAAAGACGCTCAGCGTATTCTGTAATTTTTAAAACCCATTGACGCATTGGTTTTCGGATTACTTCAAAGCCCCCAACTTCACTTTTTCCATCAATGACTTCTTCATTAGCGAGGACTGTACCCAGTTCTGGGCAGAAGTTAACAGGCATTTCGTCAACATAGGCTAAATCTTTTTCATAAAGTTTGGTAAAAATCCATTGTGTCCATTTTACAAAACTCGGATCTGTTGTATCTATCTCGCGATCCCAGTCAAAGGAAAACCCTAAGCTTTTTAATTGTCTTGTAAATGTAACAATATTATCTTTAGTAAAGCCTTCTGGATGATTTCCTGTTTTAATCGCAAATTGCTCTGCAGGTAGACCAAAAGCATCCCATCCCATTGGATGGAGTACATTAAATCCCTTCATTCTTTTGTAACGTGCAATCACATCTGTCGCTGTATAGCCACGGGGGTGACCAACATGCAGTCCATTTCCTGAAGGATAAGGAAACATATCAAGTACATAATATTTAGGCTTGGAAAAATCATAAGTATCTGTTTTAAATGTCTTATTTTCATCCCAATATTTTTGCCATTTTTCTTCTATTTTTAGATGATTATACATTCTTTCACTCCTTTTAAGCAATAAAAAAGGTAGTCCCTAAGGACGGCTTTGCCGCGGTACCACCTTATTTCTCAATCATCATTGAGCTCTCTTCTCTTAACGCGAGAACGCGAAACACCCTACATGTCAGGTATTTAGCTCCAAGGCGAGTTCAATAAGCTCCTTTGTTGATTCACACCTGCCATCAACTCTCTGTAAAAGCTTGCTTACTTACTATTCCTCTTCATTGCCTATTGTCTTCATTTTACTTAATTAATCCCAGCTTGTCAATTATTTACGCTGACACTGCTGTCCTGTCGCTTGCATGTACTTTCGTGTACGCCATGAAAGTATGTTGGCAAATAACAAAAAAATCACAATAACAATATAAAAGCCAATATGAATTGATGTGACAGAGAAATCAATCACATCCATTAACATGCGCAATAAGAACATATAAAGTGTGGTTATCGTAAATATAAATAAAGAGGTCAAAGAAGTTGTAAAAAAATTAAATCCATCATTAATACGTAAGG
>DATBUC010000057.1:0-2597 GCA_036516515.1 Erysipelothrix sp.
TCAAACTGTTCAAGTTCTTGTTCGAATCGCTGACGAGTTTCTTTAAAAATATCCTCATTCGCATAAATTTTTCGAAATGGTGAAAGGTTAGCCATAAAACTTCCTCCTTTTAAAGTCATGGTATAATATATCTAATCACAAAAAGTGTAACGCATTCTAGGTTAGATTCCAAATGATGAATAATAAAAGGGGTGGGTAGAATGAATTTATTATTTTTATTTGATGATTTAGCTAAAGTCGATTTAATACCTGGAGCTATTTATGAGAAGGGGACGGCGGGAAACCATTTTAAAGACGAGCCGATTAGTGAAATTTTCAAATTAGGGAATAACATGCGTGGCATTGGCAATCAGTCTGGAATAAGAAGAAGTATGGTACAGTCGAAAGACATAGCGAATGAGATAGCCTTTATGGTATTGATCAATACGGGAAAAGATGAAGATTGGAAGAATTACTACGACAGTGAGACAAAAATACTCACTTATTATGGAGATAATAAAACTCCTAACAAACATTATTTAGATACAAAACAGCGTGGCAATAAAACGTTAGAAGAAATTTTTACCGCATCTTATGGATCTTCAGAAGATAAATATTCACTCCCGCCTATTTTTTATTTTGAGAGACATCCTAAAGGAGTACAATATATCGGTTTAGCTTATCCGTATGTTAAGGGACTGACGAAAGACGAAGTAATTCAGCTACAAGAGTTTGAAGTGAAAGAAGGAAATTACGAAAACTATGTCGTTAAATTTACAATCATTGCAGATGAACGAATTCATAGAGCATGGTTGTATGATTTGAAAAAAGGACGGAAAATCAATAGTATGTATCAGCCGGAGAGCTGGACTTTATTTTTAGCTGGAAAATTGGATGTTTACGATTCAGAAGCATTTTTGTCGGAAGAAGTATCGGATGTTTCCGATAATGAAGGGTTTTATGGAAGGCATGAAAAAACAGTTAAAACTACAGCGCGATTAACACAATTTAAATTTCGAGAACGTTTATTAAAAGAACGTAATGGTAAGTGTGAGCTGTGCGATGTCACCAATCCTAAAGTTTTAGTAGCAAGTCATATTATTCCATGGAGTATAGCGACAGATAATCAAAAAATTGATATTGATAATGGTTTGTTGTTATGCGGAAATCACGATAAACTATTTGACCAAGGATTTATTACATTTGATCATGACGGTGAAATTATGATTTCTAATCAAGTTCATATAGAAGAATACGCTGCCTTGAATATATATCCGAAGTTAAAGATTACACTAACAGAACAACAAAAAGTTTATATGACATATCATCGAGAGCGAATTTTTTTAAAAGAGTAAGTTCACTATTCTTAAGTAGGGGGAAGATAGCATGCTTTACGATAAAACAGATAAAAACTCAATTTATGAATATGCGCGGGGATTGAAAGGACAGTCTTTTAATAATATTTGTGATAATGACTTTGTATTTTTAGATGAGCACGCTGATCGAGAAGGGTATAAAGATGAGTTTCGAAACAATCGGCGCAAAGGTGGTTTAGGGGAGCTAGTAGAAGAACGTTATTTTCATTATGAAGCAGATAACGAATCGCGGGCTGATTTTCCAGAAGCGGAGCTCGAACTAAAAGTGACTCCTTATAAAAAGAATAAAAATGGCACATTATCAGCAAAAGAGCGTTTGAGTATATCGATGATTAATTATCATGATATTGTCACTACACCTTTTTATGATAGTAATGCGTGGGAAAAAATTAAAAATATTTTACTTGTTTACTATGAGTGGCATCCAGATTGCGAAGATCGTTTAGATTATATCATTGACTACATTTATTTATATTCTCCCTCGGCTGAAGACTTGCCAATTATTATAAATGATTATGAAACCATTCAAAAGAAAGTAAAATTAGGGCTCGCTCATGAACTATCAGAAGGAGATACATTATATTTAGGTGCTGCAACAAAGTCGAGCAGTGCAAACGATCGAACGACCCAACCATATTCTACAGAGCTCGCAAAGCCACGCGTGTATTCTTTAAAAAATTCATATATGACGCACCTTTTGCGCAATACGATTGTTCCTTATCATGAAGCACAAGATAAAGTTGTGCCGTCAGGAGAAGTTGTTTACGACTTAGAAGCTTACATTGTGAACAAAATTAATCAGTATAAAGGGAAAAAAACAGAAGATTTATATACACAATTAATCAAAAAGGGGAAATACGGAACATCTAAAAGTAGGTATAGCCAGTTAGCTTATGCAATGTTAGGTATTACGACAGCAAGAGCAGAAGAATTCGAAAAAGCTAATATTGAAGTGAAAGCGATTCGACTTTCTCTTTTAAAGTCTGGTCATCACACGATGAAGGAATCCATCTCATTTCCTAAATTTAAGATAAAAGATTTAGTAGAGGAAGAGTGGGAAACATCGACAATTCGACAGCAGTTTATAGATAAAAAATATTTATTTGTGATTTATAAAGAAGTGACAACAGGTGTTTTTGTGTTAGATGAGGCTAAATTTTGGAATATGTCGCTCGATGATATTGACGGGGCGTTAAAAGAAGAGTGGCTACGTGCACGAAATATTTTTCGTGAGGGTGTTGA
>DATBUC010000058.1:0-12110 GCA_036516515.1 Erysipelothrix sp.
ATTAAGACCGTTGATCAATATGATATCTTTTTAAGACAGTTTCAACAGTTATTGCAAAGAAGTGAAATAAAGAATTGTGATGATGCGTTTCGTTTTAATTACAATAAGCAAAAATTTACACTTACGCGTGATGGCGCCCGCTTAGTAAAAGAACCAGGTTACGAAATTCTTTTGTTTGATATGGGTTTTTTCGATCCATACGCTTATAATCTTAAAACATGTAATGTTCATTTTTCGTATGGTACACGTCTTGATGAATTTGATGTCTACTGGTATCCTGATGCAAAGGCTTTAAGTGATGAAATTGGCGGTCCTAAAATTACAACGGGAGCAGACAGTGAAACACCGCTTTTACCAGGATCATAAAAAATCAGCCTCCATTGCCTATTATGCTTTGGCATTTTTTATCTTTTTTACAACCTGTTTGAGTTATTACATCAAACTGGATTTACAATATCTTAAGACGCAAGCTTATTTAAAAGAAGTAGATCAGCGCTTGGCTTTTGAGGGAGAAATATTTCATCAAGTGCGCTTAGGAAAAACAAAGAACAAAACGAGGCATTATCAGTATTATGTTAAAGATAAAGTTTTGTATGTGACGTATCATTTTTCAATTCCCATTTATGTTGAATATGATATAATAGGAGATGGAAGTTTTGTATGGAGGCGAAATTATGATTACATCAAATGATTTAAGAAGTGGTATGTCAATTCTATATGAAGATAATTTATACCAAGTGATTGATACATCACAAAATAAGTCTGCCCGAAGCCAAATGATTGTTAAGGCTAAGGTTAGAAATATGCGTACTGGTTCAATTGTTGAATTAACATTTACCGGTGGCGATAAAGTAAAACGTGCACATATTGAGAAACGTGAAATGCAATATCTTTATGATGCAGGGGAAGCACTTGTTTTTATGGATGAAGAAACCTATGAACAAATTGAAATTCCTAAAGAACGCTTAGAATGGGAATTAAATTTCCTTATCGAAAATCAAACAGCAACGGTTGTATTTTATGAAGCAGAAGTTTTAGGGGTTAACTTACCTGAAAAGATTTCTCTTGAAGTTACAGAAGCAGAACCTGCAGTAAAAGGTGATACTGCAACAAATGCTCAAAAGAATGCTGTTGTGCAAACAGGGTATGCTGTACGTGTGCCGCTATTTGTTGAACGAGGCGACCGTATTATTTTAAGTACCAGTGATGGTAAATATATTAGTAGAGATTAAAAAAACCGCATTTGCGGTTTTTTTTAATAAAATATTGCTTTCAGTTTTTCATCAAGTGCATCTTGTGTTAGCTTGCGCAATGCATCAACTACAATTACTTCCTTACTTTCTTTATTGAAATCAATAATATAAGTAATTGGGGCATCATCTTTAAGATAGCAGATAGTATGGTAGTTAAGTTTTTGCTCATCAAGGTAAGCTTTGACAGCTTGCTGCTCTTGCAAACCACCTTCATGACCGATATAACAGGCAATACTGATAAAGTGTTTGCTGTGCTTGACTAAATAATCTAAGGCGACCAAGGTCGTCTTTTCATTTGTGATTAAGTCTTTATCACCTTTTGGTAAATACCCTAAGTTAAACATAGCACCATCAATCTGTTTGAGATTTAAAGCAGCGATGTCTTTATGGTTGGCTTGATAGTAGTCAATATGATTAAAAGCAGAACACCTTGCTTTTGTTTTTGTTATCGCCTCAGCTTGAATATCGATTGCACTAACTTTTTGGCAGTGTTGTGCTAAAAAATAAGTATCATGGCCATTACCAGCCGTCATATCAACGACATGATAAAGCGCTTGTGGATGATTTTGAATATAATAGTGAATGAGTTGATTATGATTCATTGGCGTCACTACTTTTAAGAATAATTAAAACTGATTCAGGGTGGGTTAGTAATCTGGCATCATATTTTAAGGTACCTAAGCCGGAAGTGATCATTTGTATCCGATCTTTTTGATCAACCCGTTTTTGATAAAGCGTGATATCTTGGTTGATTGGGCCAAAGACAGGTAAGACAAACTGTCCGCCAAGGTTATGCCCTGCCAAAAGTAAGTCATAATTGACGTTGAGGCTTAAATCAGGATCGTTCATCAGTGCAATGGTAAAATGTTCATCTAATTCATTGCTGGTTTCTAAGGGTTCATTAATACCGATAATATTGATGGCGCCTTGAGCGCTGTTGTAAATAAGATTTCCTGAACTATTTAATGTTTTAAAACCACTGGCTTCTAAAATTTCATGATTTTGATATTTAGTATCCAGTTGAGCAATCACATTATACTTACCTAAAGGTGCTTGAATTTCACTCAACTTTTCAATTAAGCTATTTTTTTCATCTTCAGTTAGATGATCCTTGCTGATGTTACCACCAAATAAAATCAAATCAGGTTTACTTTCTTGAATACTTTGAATGGCTTTATCAAGATTACTGAAATCACTGAGGATATCTGAGAAAAAGGCAATACTCACTTGATTAAATTGCTTAGGAATTTTATCACTTTCGACAACTTCCATGCGCATCTTATATCTTTTAGGGGCAAGTTTTGTCATTTCAATAAATAAGCCTGCTGAAATAAAAAGTAGAAGGCTTAGTATTTTAAGCCATCTACGCTTTCTTGCTGTCATTTGTTTCTCCGTGTTTATTTAAGATAACTGGGATAACCAGGGGATTTCTTTGGGTCTTTTGATATAAGAAAGGTTCAAGTGAAGCCCTAATGGTGTTTTTAATATCACCAAAGGTAACATGTTTTTGTGCCATTCTTTTTTCTAATGCATCGTAAACCAGTTTTTCTGCTTCTTTAATCAGTGTTTGGTTTTCTTTAATAAAGACAAAGCCACGGCTGACAATGGTTGGTTTTGCTAAGATTTTGTTCTCTCTTGAGTCGATTGTTACGACGACTGAGACCAGTCCACTATCTGAAAGTACCTTACGATCTTTAATAACGGCTGTTGAAAGGCCAGTTGAATCTTTTCCATCAACATAAATATCATCGGCTTGGAAGCGTACATTCGATTGGAATGCAACGCCATCTCTTAAACCAATCACATCACCATTGGCACAAACGAAGGTATTTTCTGGTTTGACTCCTGTTTCAATGGCTGTTTGTTGGTGAATTTTTAACATCTTATATTCACCGTGTACAGGCATGAAGTATTTTGGTTTAACTAATTGTAACATCAATTTTTGTTCTTCTTTAGAAGCGTGTCCTGTTGTATGTAGTGAGTTTAAAGGTGAGTTTGTTAAAACATTTGCACCCCGACGACTCAATTGGTTGACAACCACGTCAACACTTTGTTGGTTTCCAGGAATCGGGCTTGAAGAGAAGACAACAGTATCACCAGGAATCACACTGATTTGACGGTGGGTACCATTGGCGATTCGACTTAAAGCGGCCATAGGCTCACCTTGACTACCAGTACATATAATACAAGCTTGATCTGCTGGTAATTTGTTAAGTTGATGTGCTTTTACAAAGTGTTTGTTGGATGCTTCGATATGACCTAATTTACGTGCGATCTTAACGATGTTTTCCATTGAACGACCAAAGATTGCAATCTTACGATTTGAGGCAATGGCGGCATCGATTATTTGTCTGACGCGATAAACGTTAGATGCAAAGGTCGCAACAATGATACGACCATCCGCTTTTTTGAAAATACCATTAAGTTCTTTCGCAACAGTTTTCTCACTGATGGAAAAGCCGTCGACCGCAGCGTTAGTGGAATCACTCATTAATAATGTTGTACCAATTTCACCTAAGTAAGAAAGGATAGGGTAGTCTGAATTAGAACCCACTGGGGTTAAGTCAAACTTAAAGTCACCCGTAGCAACGATCCGACCATTAGGGGTATTAATAATGACACCTAAGGCATCGGGAATAGAGTGAATAACATTAAAAAAGCCAACAACAAAATGTTTTGTATTAATATTTGAATCAGAATCGATTTCTTGAATTTTGGTGTTTGGCAAATTATGTTCTTGTAATTTTCTAAGAATTTGGGCTTTTGCAAAGCGGGGAGCGTAAATATTATTGATTTTCACTCTTTTTAGTAAGAAGGGAATCCCGCCGATATGGTCTTCGTGCCCGTGGGTAATGACCAATGTTTTACGCTTTTTACTATTTTTTAATAAATGATCAAAATCAGGGATGACATAATCAACCCCTAAGAGATCATCTTCTGGGAACATGACACCGGTATCAATAATTAAAATTTCCTCTTCATGTTCAATACAATACATGTTTTTTCCAACTTCACCTAAGCCACCCAGGGCATAGACTAAAGTATCACCTTTACGTAATTTATTTTCTTCTTTTTTCATAAGTACTCCTACTCTAATATTTCTATGTCATCTGCATGCCAAGGGTTTTCTTTATTGATGTGATCATAGAAAAGCACCCCTTGGAGATGATCGATTTCATGTTGTAATACAATGGCTAAATGACCGCGTGCTTTAATATCGACTTCTTTATTTTGAATTAAATCAAAAGCTTTCACACGAATTCTTTTAGCTCTTGGGACAAGCCCTTGATGTTCTTCACGAACAGAAAGACAACCTTCACCTGTAGCTAAGGCTGCTTTCTTTAATGAATGTGACACAATTTTTGGGTTTACAAGTGCATATTCAATGGTATGGTAATCACCATTTTTATCTTCTACATCCAAGACAACAGCTGTCATTTGTTTGAGTACACCAATTTGTGGTGCAGCAATGCCGACAGCTGGTTGGAGTTTATATTTTTCTGCAAGTTCCTCGTCACGGGAATCGCGAACATATTGCAGCATATTTTGTAGTATTTCTTTATCTTGCTTTTCCATTGGAAAAACAACCTCTTCGCATTGTTGACGCAAAATAGGGTTTGGGTCTAGGACAATGGTGTCCATATTAATTTTTTTCATTCTAATCCTCAATTCTTTATTTCATTACTAAAATTACTAAAATTATAGAGTCGATATTGCTTTCTTATATGTATAATACCTTAATTTTGCCTTTTTTGAAAGTCTTTCACTTATTTTTACTTTATTTTGTGGTAAAGTATACATATGAAGAAAAATGATAAAAAGAAATTTAAAATAGGAAAAATAGCAATGCCAAAAGGATATAGTAAGTCAATGCATGCTGCGATTATCTTTTTGAACCTCTTTGGTTTTCTTATGATTTTATCTGCGAATATGACCGCAGGAACGAATACGACAGATTTAGTTAAAATTGCCGTCAAGGAAGTTGGCTTTATTGTCGTTTCATATTTTATGATGGTCCAAGCAGCGCGTCGCTTTAGTTTTCAAAAAGTTGAAAAATACTTTATTCCAGGAACAGCGATGATTCTCCTTGCTTTAATTGCCACGCTCTTTTTTGGCGATGCCCGAGGGGCGAAAGCTTGGATTCGTTTGGGTCCCATTACCATCCAACCCAGTGAATTTGCGAAAATCTATGTGATTTTGTTATTTGCTTACTTCTTAGCAGATCGTAAGTCACTGAAGCCTGGGTGGCGTAATTTATGGCGCTTTATTAAAGTGCCGCTGATTATCAGTGCCATTATAGGTTTTATTGTCGTTATCTTACAATCGGATTTAGGAAGTGGTGTTGTTGTATTGGGAATTGCATATATTACGATGTTAATTCCAAGTAATCCGGTTTTAAGTAGAATGCAAAAAATTATGTTTGGTTTAATGTTTATTGGCTTTATCTTATTATTTGCTCTGACCACCACACCAGGGATTCGTTTTGTCGAGAAATTGAATATTCCACCTTATATGATTGAGCGTTTCAAAATTAGCTCGAATCCTTTTACGGACCGTTATGGATTTGGTTATTATCAAATTTTTAATGGTTTGGTTGCCTTGGTGAAAGGGGGCTTACTTGGGGTAGGTTATGGCCAAGGGTTTATTAAATATAGTTATCTTCCTGAATCACAAAACGATGCGATTTTATCTGTGATTGTTGAAGAGTTAGGGATGATTGGTTATGGCTTTGTCTTAATAGGATATGGTACGATTCTTTATCAGTTGGGAAAATATGCCTTTAAAGTACGAAAAGAAAAAGATAAGATGGTTCTCATTGGGGCCATATCTTATATTATGATTCACTTTGTTTTTAATATTGGAGGTATCACCGCACTGATTCCCTTGACAGGTGTGCCGCTATTGTTAATATCAGCAGGGGGTTCAAGTCGTATGGCCATTATGATTACATTGGGTCTGGCGCAAAATGTCATCGCACGACACCGTAATCAAAAGCGCAGTCAAAGGGTGAGGACGTTATGAGAATTGTTGCCGGTACATGTGGGTCGCGAAATATCAAAACACTCAAAGGCACGCAAACACGTCCCAGCTCATCTAAAGTAAGGGCTGCTGTCTACGATCATTTGGGTTCTTTTTTTACAGAAGGAACCATGTTAGATGTATTTAGTGGCAGTGGGGCAATGGCTATTGAAGCCATTAGCCGCGGTTTTACAAAGGCAGTTTGCTATGAAAAAAGCCGTCAGGCCGCTAAAATCATTAATGAGAATATTAATACTTTAAAGCTTAATGAGCAAATCAAGCTTCAGCTTGGAGATAGTGTGCGTCTTTTACAAAGAGAAAAAGGGACCTATGATCTTATTTATGTTGATCCACCTTATGGTTTTTCTCAAAGTAAAACTGTGTTACAATATATTAGTGAATTTAATTTATTAAGCCATCAAGGCGTTTGTATTTTTGAAACAAATATCCGTGATGAATCATTTAAAAACATACCGGGGCTTACTTGTTATCAAGATAAATCCTATGGGGAAGCCCACTTATACTTTTACCAAAAAGAGCTAATTTAGGCTCTTTTTTACATTTTTAGCACTTGGGTGTTGACAGTGCTAAAAGTTTGCGTTAAAATGATATTGCAAGCGAAAGATAGGAGGAGTGAAATGTTAACGCCTAGGAAAATAGAAATATTTAAGGCGATTGTGAATGAGTTTGTGAATACGGCTGAACCGGTTGGCTCTAAAACCTTGATTGAGCAGTATAACTTACCATATTCTTCAGCAACCATAAGAAATGAAATGAGCGATCTGGAAAAGATGGGCTTGTTAGAAAAAATGCATACTTCAAGTGGACGTGTTCCCTCGACAAAGGGTTATCGCTTCTATGTAGAGCATCTTATGGAAAATGTTGAAAACCAAGCAATCGAAATGGCATTAAAACAAATCTTCTCTGATCGTCGTTTAAGTGTCGACGAAGCAATTCGTCAAAGTTGTGATATTTTATCTCAGATGACCAACCTTACATCGGTTGTTCTGGGACCAACAACAAGTAATGACTATCTCAAAAGCATTCAATTAATTCCTTTAAATGATTTATCAGCGATGGCTGTTTTCGTTACAGAATCAGGTCATGCTGAACATCGTATCTTTAAATTTGAGGATCATGTTGAAATAGAAGATATTGAAAATTGTACTCAAATATTGAATGAAAGATTAAAAGGAACGCCGCTTTCACAGGTGGTCGATAAAATGGAAAGTCTCAGACCCATTCTTTCGACAAAATTAAGTCAGTATGAAGTTTTATTTGAAGCCTTTGTTGGCGCTTTTTTAAAGTTTGCTCAAGATGAAGTATATATGAGCGGACGCAATAACATGCTTTATCAACCAGAGTTTTCCAATGTTGAAAAGCTTAAACAACTGACCAATATGCTGGAAGATAGTAGTGTTTGGCGACAATTATCCTCTAATCATGAACAAGTGACCCTCAGACGTAATTCTGGGAGTGAACTGACATGGATAGATGATGTTGCTTTTGTATCCAGTTCTTTCCAAGTTGATGATGATGAAGAACGGAAACTGATGGTTGTCGGTCCAAGTCGTATGGAATATAGTGCTGTCGTCTCGATGATGGACTATGTTGCTGAGATGATTGAAGAAGTTTACGGGAAAGGTGGTCAAGATGAGCAAGACAGAAAAAAAGAAGCAAACAAACCATGATGTCGATAAGACTCATGAAGATGAAATGAAAACAAAGAAAAAAGAAAATGAAAAAACAGAAAAAGAAATTGTAGAAAATGACGCAGAAACAAAAGAAGAAAAATCAGAAGTTGAATTATTAGAAGCAGAAATTTCCGGCTTGAAAAAAGCGTTGAATGAATCAGAAAATAAGTTTTTAAAAGCTTATGCTGATTTGGAAAACACCAAAAAAAGAATGCAACGTGATTACAATTTAAGTCAAAAATATAAGATTCAAGATTTTGCGTTAAATATTTTACCAGCAATTGATAACCTGGAAAGAGCGCTCGCTTCTGAAACAGAAGATACACCCTTAAAAGAAGGGGTACAGATGATTTATTCACAAATTATGTCAGCGCTAGAACAAGAAGGTGTCGTTGCCATTGAAGCAGTGAACCAACCTTTTGATCCGCAAATTCATCAAGCAATGATGACAGAAAAACAAGAAGGCGTAGAAGCAAATATTGTTTTAGAGGAATTACAAAAAGGTTACATGATTAAAGATCGTATTTTAAGAGCAAGTTTAGTTAAAGTCAGTGAATAGGAGGAAACAAGATGAGTAAAATTATTGGTATTGACTTAGGAACAACAAACTCCGCAGTTTCAGTTATGGATGGTGGAGATGCAATTGTTATTACAAACCCAGAAGGTAATAGAACAACACCTTCAGTTGTAAGTTTTAAAGATGGTGAAAGAATTGTTGGGGATGCTGCAAAGCGTCAAGTTGTAACAAACCCAAACTCAGCAATCTCGGTTAAAAGATTAATGGGAACGAATGAAAAAGTGAATTTAGAAGGGAAAGATTATACCCCTGAAGAATTATCAGCAATGATTCTTTCTTATATGAAATCATACGCAGAAGAATATTTAGGCGAAAAAGTAGATAAAGCAGTTATTACTGTACCAGCTTACTTTAATGATGCACAACGTCAAGCAACAAAAGATGCCGGACGTATTGCAGGTCTTGAAGTTGAACGTATTATTAACGAACCAACAGCTGCAGCATTAGCCTTTGGAATTGACAAAACAGAAACAGAACAAAAAGTTTTAGTGTTTGACCTAGGTGGGGGAACATTTGACGTTTCAATCCTTGAACTTGCGGATGGTACATTCGAAGTATTATCAACTTCAGGAGATAACGAATTAGGTGGAGACGACTTTGACCATGTTATTGTCGATTACTTAGTAGACATGTTCAAAAAAGACAATGGCATTGATTTATCAAAAGATAAAATGGCAATGCAAAGACTTAAAGAAGCAGCTGAAAAAGCGAAAAAAGATTTATCAGCAACGGTTAATGCACAAATCTCATTACCATTTATTTCAGCAGGCGAAGCCGGTCCATTGCACTTAGAAACAACATTAACACGTGCTAAATTTGAAGAAATGACAAAACACTTAGTGGATCGTACACTAATTCCAGTACGTAATGCTTTAAAAGATGCAGGCTTAACACGTAATGATATTCATCAAGTCTTATTAGTTGGTGGATCAACACGTATTCCAGCAGTCGTTGAAGCTGTTAAGAAAGAATTAGGAAAAGAACCAAATAAATCCGTGAACCCTGATGAAGTTGTTGCTATGGGTGCAGCAATTCAAGCGGGTGTTATCTCAGGAGATGTTAAAGATGTGTTGCTCTTAGACGTGACACCATTATCATTAGGTATCGAAACAATGGGTGGTGTGATGACAACATTAATCGAAAGAAACACAACCATTCCAACATCGAAATCACAAATCTTCTCAACAGCAGCAGATAACCAACCTGCCGTTGATATTAACGTCTTACAAGGTGAAAGACCAATGGCTAAAGACAACAAGCAATTAGGTCTCTTTAAATTAGATGGTATTGCACCAGCACGTCGTGGTGTGCCACAAATTGAAGTTACTTTCGATATTGATGTGAACGGTATTGTTAACGTATCAGCAACCGACAAAGGTACTGGAAAACAACAATCAATTACTATCACAAACAGCTCAGGATTGAGTGAAGAAGAAATCGAAAAAATGGTTAAAGATGCTGAAGCAAACGCTGAAGAAGATGCACGTTTACGTGAAGAAGCAGAGCTTAAAAATAAAGCAGAGCAATTCATCCATCAAATTAATACAACACTTGAAGATGAAAATGCTAATGTTACTGAAGAACAAAAAGAAGAAGTTACAAAATTACGTGATGAATTACAAGAAGCACTCGACAACAACAATATGGACGAGTTAAAAGAAAAACTCGAGGCACTTGAAACAGCTGCGCAATCGATGGCTGAAGCAATGTATGCAAACCAAGGTGATGGTGGCGTTCATGCAGAACCATTTGAGCAAGAAAATCAAGACGACGATGTTGTTGACGCAGAATTTGAAGAAAAATAATTAGTAAGAAAGTATATATGCGGAGGTAGAAATGGCACAAAAAAGAGATTATTATGAGGTACTGGGCGTCGGTAAATCCGCATCAGCAGATGAAATTAAGCGTGCTTATCGTAAGCTTGCTAAAAAATATCATCCTGATGTGAATAAAGAAGAAGGCGCAGAAGAAAAATTTAAGGAAGTTCAAGAAGCCTATGAAGTATTGAGCGACCAGAGCAAACGTGCTAATTATGATCAATTCGGCCATGCTGCCTTCGATCAAAATGGTGGCTTTGGCGGTGGTTTCGAAGGTTTCTCTGGGGGCTTTGATGATATCTTCTCAAGCTTTTTTGGAGGCGGCTTTGGCGGGGGTACTTCTCGCCAAGCCAACCAACCCCGTAAAGGTCAAGATCGTTTTATGTCACTAACAATCGACTTCATGGAAGCGATTTTTGGTGCGGAAAAAACAATTAACTTAACCGTTGAAGAAACCTGTACAACTTGTCATGGAAGTGGTGCTTACAGTAAATCAGATGTGAAAACATGTGCAACCTGTCATGGAACAGGGCAAACTGTCAGCCAACAAAGAACACCTTTTGGTGTCTTTCAAACGCAAACCACATGTCCTGACTGTTCAGGAACAGGGGAAACGATCACAAGATTTTGTGATGACTGTAAAGGAAATGGCTATATCAGCAAGAAAATTAGCGTTGATATTAAGATTCCCGAAGGCATTGTCAGTGGTCAACAACTACGTGTAAGTGGTAAAGGTGAACGCGGATATAATGGCGGGCCTAATGGTGATTTATTTATTGAGATTATCGTTGGCACACACAAATATTTCCGTCGTGAAGCCAATAATATTCATATCGAAATCCCTTTATCAGTTGTTGATGCAACATTAGGTACTGAAGTTGAAGTACCAACAGTTCATGGTGATGTCACTTTGAAAATTCCAGCTGGAACCCAACCCAACACTAAGTTTAGACTTCGCGAAAAAGGAGTTAAGGACTTAAGAACGGGCCGTGTAGGGGATCAGTATGTTGAAGTGAAGTTAGAAGTACCTAAGAAACTCTCACGACATGATAAAGAATTATTCGAACAATTAAGAGAAGAAAAGGGCGATACAGTATTCGATCGCTTTAAAAAGGCGTTTAAATAAGCGCCTTTCTTTTCCCAAGGTATTAGCACTCTATGTAGTTGATTGCTAAAATATGGAGGTGAAACAATGAACTACAATAATATAACTGAGAAATTACAAGAAGCATTAATGGAAGCATCACAATTTGCTCAAAGTATGCAACATGGCGCAATTGATTCCTTACATTTACTAAAAGCGATTTTAACCCAAGCAGAAAGTGATGCATTGTTTCAAGAATTAAATAAAGATAAGTTTAAGTTATTAGAACAGATTAATCGTCAATTAGATAGCTTAGCTCAAGTGCAAGGTGGTCAATTGACCATGTCACAAAACTTACAAAAAGATTTTGAAAAAGCAGCAAAATGGGCAGAAGCAAAAGGCGATCAATTTATTTCAACATTTGCTTTTTTGGCTGTAATGCTTGATGAAAAAACATATGGTATCAATAAAAAAGAATTAGAAGAAGCCATTATGAAAATCCGTAATGGTCAAACAATGAATTCCGCAACTGCCGAAAACCAACTTAACGCACTTGAAAAGTATGGTCGTGATTTAGTTAAAGATGTGCGTGATGGTAAAGTTGATCCTGTAATTGGTCGTGATGAAGAAATCAGACGGGTAATCCAAATTTTATCCCGTAAACAA
>DATBUC010000059.1:0-3111 GCA_036516515.1 Erysipelothrix sp.
AAGTGTAAGTACCCCACAAATCATAAGAAAAATCCCAACTGCTTTAGCTAATTTGTTTTTATCTCCTTTAAAAGTTTCTTCTTTAAATCCTGCAATGAGTGTAAATTGTTGTTTCTTCCATATCATGTAACTAAAAAAGAAAAGCAAACTACTTGTGAAAAGGCAAACTATTACCCCACCTATAATCATAAAAGAACCTCCTAATTCACTTTAATCAATCAGGACTTAGTCATGAACGTCGTATTTAAAATTTAGAAATCAAATGTATAAAGAAGAGTTTAATATGTTATTTGGAAGCCTTTGTATAGAAGTGAATCTGTCTTCTGATGAAATCATTTAAAGGATGCTAGGTGATGAGAAAAGTAGCATTGCTTAATTATAAAGGGTTATCTTTAGAAACCGTTAGAGTATACATTGCAAGAGGAGAATATTTGATTAGCATTTTATAATGTTATAGCCATTCGAAGCTCTTATTCATTACAAATTTATTATTGAATTTGAAAATGCATATTTTCGTTGAATGCGGATCTAGATAATGATTTTCCCCTATCAAAACGCGATGGTAAAAGAAAGCTATTCATTTTTAAGATTATACCTTATACTAGGACTATAATCTTAAAAAGGTTGTATGTCCATGATAATTAATATCCATCCTGATGCGATAGAAACTCAACTAGTAGGATTTGTTCCCGAGTGTATCATCAATTATTATGCCATTCAGTGTGCGAGCCTTGCAGTATATATGCCTCCAGGTGTTTTAAAACATTTAAAAAAGCGTGATTATTGGGATGATTTCCTCAAGTACTATCAAGATATACCTAGCATAATTGCAACACCTGATTATGCTGGACAAAATCCAAAAGAACCTAATACGATAGAAATATATAAAGGTTATTTGAGGTGGGAAAGGTTCCCCACGCGCTATCTGTAAAGATAGTTACCAGAGATCAGGATTGCCGCCCTGCTGATAGCCTTTATAATCAATAAGCCTCGTTCATTTATTATGAAGGAGGTATTTTATATTTTGTACTAGATAGTAAACAACAAAGTGTAAAGTTTGCTTTTTATCCACTTAAATGGGATAATATAGTTGTTCTGTGAAAATAGTCACAGAAGTGTTGAGTTTCACGCTTGTCAAGGTTATAAATATTTATAACCTCAACAAGCAACCTAGTGAAATCTACCAAGAACAGCACAAGCTGGATCTCTGAAGAAGAACTAGACAAACTTAGCAGCATTGTAATTACCTCCATATGGTAAGTATAATGTAGTGTTTAAGAACAAGAACTCCGTTTTATACGGGGATAGTGGTCAACAGAGCATTCATCTCGGATGAATGACACCAAATTAGGCTAGGAGGTTTTCTGGTTATGAATCAGAGTAATGGACCACAACAACAATTACATAACCTCTCTAGCTCTTCTATTATTAAATGGGAGAAGTACAAGACTAAAGGTTATTTGCATTTTGATGAACGGATACATATAGGGCATATGAAGGCTAATCTTTTGAATGAAGATTGGGTCGCTTCGTATGCTTTTTTACCGTTTATACATTTTGAGATGAATTCTAAAAGATATGTAACGATTAAAGAAGTGGATGAATTGGGTCAGGTAATTAAAAGAAAAGAACAAGGGAAGCCTAAAAGCCGTAAAATATTTTATGCTGCCCATAAGGATGGCTACATCTATAAATATTATGGTGACTTATTAAACAATGCTTATAATAAATATGCAGTTGACAATCATATTGATGACAGCGTGATAGCATATAGAAATAATAAACCAGGAAAAAACAATATTGATTTTGCGTTTGAAGTATTCAATCATCTGTTTAAGTTTGAAAATGCAGTAGTCATCACAAGTGATTTCACTAAGTATTTTGATAACATATCACACCAAACATTGAAACAGAATATAGGAAGAGTACTAGGTGTAGAAACCTTAAAACGAGATTGGTATCAAGTATTTAAGAATCTTACACGATTTACATATGTCGATAGGAAAGATATTGATATGTTTTTAGAAGCAAAGCATGGAAGAACATTGAACAAAAAAATCAAGACATATAAAATTAATCGAATTATGACTTCAAGTGAATTTAGGACGTTTAAAAAAGAATATTTAAAACATAATCCCAATCCTGATTCTTATGGAATTCCACAAGGATCAAGTATGAGTGCAGTTTGTTCTAATGTACATCTGATTGACTTTGATAAAGAAGTAATTGACTGGTGCAATAAAAGGTCTGCTAATGCAATGTATAGAAGATATTGTGATGATTTAATAGTAATTATTCCTCTTGAAAGACAAAATACAAGAGAGTTTGAATCAATCCGAAATGAGTTATTTGAAATCATTGATAAATATAAAAGTGACGGGTTAGATGTGCAACCTGAAAAAACAGAAATACGGTTATGGGATGGTGGCTATATACTAGATGAGCAATTACAGCCATCTAAATTAGATTACTTGGGGTTTGTGACTGATGGACAGATGATTCAATTAAGGGAAAAAAGCCTTTTCAATTATTATACTAGAGCATATCGCAAGGCCAAAACAGTAAAACGTATTGAATATGCGACAGGACGACCGGGACCCAAAAGGTCATTATATGATTTATACACCCATCTGGGATTCGATTACAAAAATCGTGGGAACTTCGTTACTTATGCTTATAGAGCACATAGGAAAATGTGTCAGTTGCCAGTGAAGAGTCTGATTAAGAAGCAGGTTAAGAGGCATTGGGGCAAGATACATAGAAGATTAAATTGAATTTTATTAATACCGAGGGAAAGAAGCCTTAGCAACAGGAAAATCTGACAATTATCTAGGATAAACATTGAATTTGTAATCGGTATTTCTATTTGGGCTAAAACGTGGATTTTAATCATTGTAACGACATTATTACTTTAGCCTAACACCACTAAAACATGAAGCACAACTGATCCTAAGTATGATTATAAGTTTTGGTGGAATAGCAGTTTATCTTTGGATCTTGTCTAAATTAGAAAAAAGCAAGTGAAAATTGACGATTACAAAGATCGTACGAAAGAGACTTTACATGCATGAAGTGCTCGCTCGTTATATTTGAATGGTTAGTGTAGTTGGA
>DATBUC010000060.1:0-8856 GCA_036516515.1 Erysipelothrix sp.
AGAGATGGGCTTTAAAACCTATCGCTTGTCGATTGCTTGGAGTCGAATTTTCCCTAAAGGGGATGAAACAGAGCCAAATGAAGAAGGGCTTCAATTCTACGAAGATTTATTTAAAGAATGTCATAAATATGGTATTGAGCCATTAGTAACGATTACCCACTTTGATTGTCCCATGCATTTAGTTGAAAAATATGGAGCATGGCGCAGTCGTGAGTTAGTTGGTTTTTATGAAAATCTTTGTCATGTTATTTTTAATCGTTATAAAGGTCTGGTTAAATACTGGCTCACATTTAATGAAATTAATATGATTTTACATGCACCATTTATGGGAGCAGGTCTTTACTTTGAAGAAGGAGAAAATAAAGAGCAAGTAAAATATCAAGCGGCGCATCATGAGCTAGTAGCTAGTGCGATTGCAACGAAGATTGCTCATGAGGTAGACCCTGAAAACCAAGTTGGTTGTATGTTAGCAGCAGGAGCGAATTATAGCTATACATGTAAGCCGGAAGATGTATGGGCTTCACGCAAAGCAGACCGTGAAAATTATTTCTTTATTGATGTCCAGTCACGTGGTGAGTACCCAGCCTATGCGTTGAAAGAAATGGAACGTCAAGGTATCGAGATAAAAATGGAAGAAGGAGACTTAGAATTACTGAAAGAGCATACGGTTGACTTTATTTCTTTCTCTTATTATTCCTCTCGTGTCCAATCGACAGACCCTAAAGTGAATGAACAAACGGAAGGAAATATCTTTGCTTCTATTAAAAATCCTTATCTAGAAGCAAGTGAGTGGGGTTGGCAAATTGACCCACTTGGTTTAAGAATTACGATGAATGATATTTATGATCGTTATCAAAAACCATTATTCATCGTAGAAAATGGCTTAGGTGCGATTGACGAACCTGATGAAAATGGTTATGTAGAAGATGATTATCGTATCGATTATTTAGCAGCTCATATTCAAGCGATGAAAGATGCGGTTGAATTAGATGGTGTGGATTTAATGGGTTATACGACTTGGGGCTGTATTGATTTAGTCAGTGCGGGAACAGGTGAGATGAAAAAACGTTACGGATTCATCTATGTAGACCGAGATAATGAAGGCAATGGTACCCTAGCTCGTAGTAAGAAAAAATCATTTGATTGGTATAAGAAAGTTATTGCCACAAATGGAGAAGATTTATCAAATCGTTAGATTTAGCAAAAGACGTGAGAGAGCATACTCACGTCTTTTTTGTGTGATAGATAAACAGTTATCCGTTTTGTATATGTTATAATAAGGAAAAAGAGGGGGGACGTCTGTTGAAACCAATGCATCTATTAGTCACGCTTGATGAAGGGTATGTGTACCCTTTAAAAGTCATGTTGCTATCGTTATTTGAAAACAATCCAGACGAAGAAATTAAAGTATGGCTTGTTCACGCTGGAATTTCAGTATCTTCTTTAACTAGTATTTCACGTTTAGTCAATCAGTTAGGCGGCACATTAGAACCATGCTTGATTGACGATACGTTTTTTGACTCCGCTCCAGTTGTGGAACGTTACCCTAAAGAAATGTATTTTCGCCTATTAGCTGGGCAAATTTTACCAGAAGAATTGGAGCGCGTTTTGTACATTGATCCAGATACCTTGATTATTAACCCGTTAAAAAATTTATGGGAGATGGATTTGCAAGGGTATATGTTTGGCGCAGCTGTTCATAAAGGAATTACGAATTTAACAACAGGGATTAACAATATCCGATTGGGTACTAAACATGGTTATTATAATTCGGGTATTATGTTGATTGATTTGCAACAAGCTCGTCAAAAGATACATCTAGCAGATATTGAGTACGTTATTCAAGAATCAGGACATTACTTAATGCTCCCAGATCAAGATATTTTAAATTTTTTATACGGGGAAGATATTTTAGAAATACCTGAAGAGAAGTGGAACTATGATACGCGTAAATTTAAGGCGTACTATGCACGGAGTTTGACGAAAATTGATTTACACTGGGTAATGGAGAATACGCATATTTTACATTTTTGTGGACGTCCAAAACCTTGGGAGAAAGAAAGCGACGGTCGCTTTGTAGCGTTATATCATCATTATGAACAACGTTTACATCGCTACAACAATAAGATGGATAGAGGGGAAAATAATGGCTGATTTAACTTTAGGAGAAATCGTCATTCGTTTAATATTAAGTACCGCATTTGGCGGTGTAGTGGGATTTGAGCGTCAGTATAAAAACCGACCAGCTGGGATGCGAACGCACATTTTAGTGTGTATTGGTGCGACTATTATTGCGCTCATACAAAGTGAGATAGCGGTTAATGCCCTAAATTTAGCGATTGAATATCCAAAACTAACCGGTGTTTTACGAGCTGACGAGGCACGTTTAATTGCGCAAGTCGTGAGTGGTATTGGTTTTTTAGGTGCCGGCACGATTATTGTGACGAAACAGAGTGTCATGGGCTTAACGACGGCTGCCTCCTTGTGGGCATGCGCTGGTTTAGGAATTGCGACCGGTATGGGATATTATCAAATTGCCGTGGCGGGGTTTGCCGCGATTATGTTTTCTTTAACCCTTGTAAAACGGATTGTTAAAGTGCCGAAATTGAAAAAATTAGAGGTACAATATGTGCATCGTGTTGAAACGAAAGAATTTCTAAATGCGTATTTTGAAAAACATGCAATTGAAATAGAAGATGTCGTGTTTGATGTATATACCGTGCGAGATAAAAAAATCTATAAAAATGTGTTTACCATTGATTTACCACGTGAGCTGACTTATGCGGATGTCATCGAAGAGTTATCGATGCATCCTAATATGATGAAAGTAAGAATGGTCGCCTTAGCAGAGTAGAAAATCCCTTATTCATTTTTGGATAAGGGATTTTATTTAGATGATGGCTTAAAATAGATTTAAAAATAATTCTTGCGAGAATAAAAAGCTTGCTCTATACTAATACAAGACATTAAATAATCGAATGACAGAGAGCATTCATTTAAAGGAGAAAATTAAATATGAAAACAACACATTCGCTACACGCACCAAAAATGACACGTCATCAGCGGTTGACACTTTTATCGTCCGCTTTTGGTATGGGGTTAGAAAATATGGATATTATGTTTATTGCGTATTCGCTGACATCCATCATCCATGATCTTGGTTTAACAGGTGCGCAAGCAGGTCTGATATCGTCTGTGACGAATATTGGCATGCTAGTAGGCGGTGTTTTTTTTGGCCGTTTAGCTGATAAATATGGGCGTGTTAAAATTTTTACTTATACGATTTTTATTTTCGCTTTTGCAACGGCAGCCATGTTTTTTGCCACAAATATTTATTGGATTTATCTTTTTCGTTTTCTAGCTGGGATAGGTGCTGGTGGAGAATACGGGATTGGGATTGCGTTAGTGGCAGAGGCCTTTCCACCACAAAAGGTTGGGAAAATGTCGTCTATCATTGGTGTTTCAGGACAAATTGGAGCAATTGTCGCAGCTATTTTAGCAGCGGTTTTAGTTCCACTTTTCGGATGGCGTGAGCTATTTCTATTTGGCTTAATTCCGGTAATATTAGCTTTTATCGTTCGTGAGAATCTAGAAGAAAGTGAAACTTGGAAGAATAATCAAGAGATTAGTCGTCAAGAGAGTGGTCTAAGTGAGCTTTTTGGGACAAAACAATTAGCAAGGCGGACGCTATCATTGATGCTTATGGCGATTGTTCAAATTGCTGGTTATTTTGGTTTAATGAATTGGCTACCATCGATTATGCAAACAGAAATGGGTTTTAGCGTGGCTGGTTCGTCTTACTGGATGATTGCGACTATTATAGGTATGAGTTTAGGTATGTTAGTTTTTGGAAAGTTCTTTGACCAGTATGGTCCGCGATTTTCTTTTGGTGTATTTTTATTGGCATCTGCCGTATCTGTTTTTGTTTTTCCGTTGGCAACGTCGCCGTTCATGTTATTACTTTTAGGGGCAGTCGTAGGATTTTTTTCAAATGGGATGTTCGGTGGATATGGAGCGATTGTCAGTTTGCTTTACCCGACGCACGTACGGTCTTTAGCAAATAATCTAGTGATTAATGTTGGTCGAGCTATTGGAGGGTTTTCATCGGTTGCGATTGGCTTTCTACTTGACCGTTATTCTCTAAGTGTCGTGATGACGTGTCTTTCCATGATGTACTTATTAAGCTTTATCATCATGATATCTTTAACCGATTTAAAAAAACAAAATTTTAAAATCAATTAAATAAAAATAAAAGAGAGATAAAATTATAAACTTATTTTATCTCTCTTTTACTATATTATTAACTGTATTAAAACTTATTTTTGAAATGAGAAGCTAAAAAATAAATATAAGAGGTTAATATTTCCTTCTTTATAGATTAAAAAATCGAGCGACACTTATGCAAGCGTTGTCTTATAATGAGGTGTAACAAATATATTGAAGGAGAGTGTAAAAATGAATAAAATGGAGAGCTTTTTTAATGAGAAGCTACAGCCAGTTTTTACAAAGTTAAGTAATCATATTATTTTGAAATCAGTTATGAATGCACTTATGATGTTACTTCCTGTGACAATTGTTGGTTCATTCTCGATATTGTTAGGAAATTTTGCTTTCCTTGGAAAATTCGGTAAGCAGCTTAGTATGATAGGCACTTATACAAATTCATTAATGGGTGTTTTTATTTCTTTTTCTATAGCTTATTCGTATTTAAAAATTAAAGGAAACAAACAAGCGGTAGTAGGGGGACTCCTTTCATTGGTTTCTTTTTTAATATTGACACCTCTACAAGAATTTCCAGGTGAGAAAGACGCAATAGTAAAAACTATTGTAGTAGACACGTTGTCTTTCTATGGCGCAATGGGAATGTTTACAGCTATTATTTTTGGGTTATTAGTTGGTTTTATTTACAATACTGTCATTGAAAAGAATTGGACAATTAAAATGCCTGATTCTGTACCTGAGAATATTGCAGCAGGATTTTCAGGATTAATTCCGGGTGCAATTATCTTATTGTTTGCAAGTATCGTAGCTTTCTTCTTTAGTTTGACGCCATTTGAATCAGTGCATACTGTTATTTATGCTTTATTACAACGACCTTTAACATCTATTGGTGGTACATTTGGTGGAATGATTATTGTAGCGTTGTTAAGTCAAGTCCTCTGGTTTTTTGGTATTCATGGGTCAATGGTTGTTTTATCAGTCATGTTGCCAATTTGGATGCCTTTAGGGATGGAAAATTTAGCAGCATTTCAAGCAGGCCGAGAGTTACCTAACATTATTTCAAGTGCTTTTTTCACAACTTATACGCCGGGTGGATTTGGTATCTCGACCGCTTTAGTTTTATTATTAGCCAAAAGTCAACGATATAAAACATTAGGAAAACTATCCACTATTCCGGCACTGTTTAATATAACGGAACCTATTATCTTTGGTATGCCGTTAGTGTTAAATCCGATCTTTATGATTCCGTTTATCTTCAGTAATGCTATAGGGTTATCTATTGCCTATTTTTGTACCGTAACTGGTATAGTACCTCCGCCAATCGGAATTGATACACCTTCAGGAACTCCAATTATTATGGGAGCTTTTTTACAAGGAAGTTGGAAAATAGCTGTTTTACAAGTAGTTTTAATTATTATAATAGCTTTATTTTGGTACCCGTTTGTTAAAATTGCGGATAAGATGGAATTGCAAGCAGAAAAGGAGCACATAGGATAAACTCATAAAGAAAAAGAGAGAGAGAGAAGAATAATGGAAAGAAAAGAACTGTTAGAGCTATTAAATGGTCTAAGCACAGCAGAAAAAATTGGACAGTTAGTTCAACTATCAGGTGATTTTTTTGATGAAAGTATGGACGTGACAGAGACAGGTCCGTCAGAAAAAATTGGTTTAGCAGAGGCATATAATTTATATAATACAGGTTCTATTTTAAATGTGTTGCAAGCGGATAAAATTTATCAATTACAAAAAAATTATCTAGAGAAAAGTCGTCATAAAATTCCACTAATGTTTATGTCGGATATTATATACGGATTTAATACTATATTCCCAATACCTATTGCTCAAACATGTAGTTGGGATTTTGAATTGATTGAACAATCTGCTGCGATATCTGCTGAGGAAGCGTATTACGCAGGACAACAAGTAACTTTTTCTCCAATGGTAGATTTGGTAAAAGATCCTCGTTGGGGTAGAGTGATGGAATCTCCAGGTGAAGATCCTTATATAGGAACTATGTTTAGTAAAAGTGTAGTAGAAGGTTTACAAGGAAAGCAAGCAAATAAAATTGAAGAGAAAAAGTTAGCAGCTTGTGTAAAACACTATGCTGCATATGGTGCCGCTGAATCAGGTAGAGATTACAATGGTGTGGATATGTCTTTAAGTAAATTTTATAACCAATATCTCCCAGCTTATAAAGCGGCCGTAGATGCAAAAGTAAAGCTAGTTATGACCGCTTTTAATACGCTAAATGATGTACCTTGTACTGGAAATGAATGGTTAAATAAGCAAGTCTTACGAGAAGAGTTGGATTTTGAAGGAGTATTGATTACAGATTATGCAGCTATCGAAGAATTAATAGCACATGGTTATGCGAGTTCTCCCAGTGATGCTGCACGTATAGCGTTAGATGCTGAAGTAGATATTGATATGAAAACAGCTGTCTATGCCAATCATTTAGAAAAATTGATTGAAGAAAACGTACTGTCTATTGAACAATTAGATCAAGCGGTCTTACGAGTTTTAGAGCTAAAAAATGACTTAGGATTATTTGAAAACCCATATAGAGGGTTGATTGATGAATCAGTTCCTACAGCAGAGGATGATCATCGCGAAGTCGCTTTAGAGTTAGCAGAAAAATCGCTAGTTTTATTAAAAAATAATGGAATTTTACCACTTAAAAAGGATAAAAAAATTGCTCTTGTGGGTCCTTACGGAGATAATGCAAATACATTAGGTATGTGGGCAATTAATGGGGATCCATCTAAGACCATTACCTTGAAGACAGGTATGGAGCAAGTTTTTTCTGAAAGCTATCTATCTTTTGCTGAAGGAGCTCCTTTGATTGAAAATATCGAGCGTCTTGGATTTTCATCAAATATAACAGCTGGGAAAGTTAAATTACCAGAGTATGATAAAGGAGCACTTTTAGAAGCAGCTTTGAAGAACGCACGTGAGGCAGACTATATTGTTGTGGCTTTTGGAGAACATGTTTTAGAAAGCGGTGAAGCAGGCTCAAAAACAGATTTGAGAATAAGCGAGGCTCAAAGTGACTTAATTACTCAATTAGCTGAGCTAAATAAACCTATGATAGGTGTTATATATTCGGGAAGACCGAACAATATCACTCACTTAATAGATAAATTTGATGCACTTGTTTATGCTTGGTATCCAGGGTCAATGGGAGGGCTAGCTGTTGCTAATATTTTGAGTGGTCGAAGTAATCCAAGCGGGAAGCTTACTATGTCCTTTCCAAGAAACGAGGGTCAAATCCCTGTATATTACTACAATTATAGGACAGGGAGACCGATTAAATCAGATAATGAAAATTCACGCTTTACTTCACGCTATATTGATGAGAGCAATTATCCACTTTTCCCATTTGGATATGGTTTGAGTTATTCGGATTTTCGTTATCATACGATTTCTGCTTCGTCTAAAGAGATTAAAGAAAAAGAAAAGTTAGAAATTAGAGTAGAAATATCGAATGAGAGCAATGTTCAAGGGGATGAGGTGGTTCAACTTTATATTCAGGATAAAGTTGCATCTATTTCGCGTCCATCCAAAGAGCTGAAAGCGTCAAAACGTATTACGATTGCACCACATTCAACGGAAGAGGTTATCTTTAAGTTATGTATAGATGATTTTTCTTTCTTTGATAATAAAGGAACATCTGTTTTAGAAACGGGAGAATTTATTATTTTTGTTGGCTCAAATGCTGAACAAACCCCATTATCATTAGAAATCTCGTATATAGCTTCTTAAAAAAAACAAAGTATCTATTTTTAGATACTTTGTTTTTTTATTGAAACTTTATTGAAAAGTGTTACTCTTTATATGAAGTCGTTTACGTCAGTTTAAGGAGGATATGATGTTAATACATGAACATGTAGATGTAGATCAAGAGGTTATGGCTAAGATTTTTTCTTTTAAAAACGATGAGTTTAAAAAAATTATCCCATTACATTTTCATCAGAGTGTTGAGATTATCTATTGTGTTGCGGGATCGTTAGTAGTCGATGTAGGGCAAAAGACGTCTATTTTAAAATCAGGTGACATTATCGTAATAAATCCGAATGTTGCACACGAAACAAAAAGTATAGAAAAAAACCATGTAATTGTTTTACAAATAAAATCAACCTTTTACAATCATCAGACTCATACCATTAAATTAAATACGTCGCGAATAACAGTTGATTCCGAAGTGCTGTCGATAATTCAAAATATTATGATATCGATGAAAGCTATCAATTGTAAAAAATTACCTTACTATCAATACTTGATGCAAAGTCAATTGTCGTTGCTTAAATATTATTTATTGGACCATTTTTTAATTCCTTTGTCAGAAGATGAATTAAGCGAAATGCCAACGGTAAATAATAAAATATATGGCATTTTGCAATATATTCAATCTCATTTTACAGAAGACATTTCACTTGCTCAAATCGCTGAGTTTTCAGAGTATACGATTCCTTATTTGTCTAAGTATTTTAAGAAAAGAACAGGGATAACGGTTTTAGATTATATTTATAAATTAAGGTTAGAAAGAGCTATATACTTAATGAAAACCACTGATAAAACTCTTTTAGATATTTCGCTTGAGGCAGGTTTTCCTAATATGCAATCGTTTAGGACGCG
>DATBUC010000061.1:0-16543 GCA_036516515.1 Erysipelothrix sp.
ACATGCTTACAATATTACTTTTAGTATAAAGGATTATGATGAGATTAAAGTTACAAGAAAACTTGTGATTTTAGACTATGATCATGTAACTCAAACTAAAGAGTATGTTGTAGTAGCCAATGACTTTTCGTTATGGGAATACCAAGCTGAAAGTTTATCAGATACAGAAATTATTGAACGTGCAAATGCTATAGGATGGCAAAAAGATACATGGCCAGATCATAAGGTGCCTTTGTCAGTCAGTACACATAACGTCGTGCCAATTGCTAAAAAAGACCCCTATTTTGCAAAGATAATCATAAAAAACCTATTTTGATAGTAGGTTTTTTTTAATAGCAAACATTTTTTCATGACAAAAATGTTTGCTTTCATGTCGAAATAAATTATAGGAAGAACAATTTTTATATAATAATTATGTTTCACTCATATAAATATTCACAAAAACAGAGAAGCAGAAAGGCAGTAATATATGAAAAAAACAATTAAAAATACCGTTGTTGTCTTAGTTTTCGCACTTGTACTATCAGTAAGTGTTCCGTCATTTGCTCAAGACAATTATTTAGAAAACGATGAAACTATAAATGAAAACACTATTCATGAGGGTAAAGAAAACATGAATGAGCCTGACAATGAAGTAGGGGTTAAAGAACACGAAGATCACACATCACTAGAGGAAGGAGATTATTTAGCAGAACCAAGTTTAAATAATATTCTAGGTGATGAAGATAATGATACAATTGAAGCATTGCAAGATGATTCTACCGAAATAAATGTAAACTCATGGACTGAATTTATCTCAGCCTTTAATGATGAAAAAAATACGGTGATTAACTTGAGTCAAGATATCGCTATACCATCAAGTTCAAGGCCATTGAATACAAGAATTCAAGATATTGAAATCAATGGTGGAAAACACAAATTAAGTAGCGATTTAGACGGGGATTTATTTACCATATCACAAGAATCTAACCCTATCTTTTTTAATCTTCATGACATTGAAATAGTACACAAACAGGGTAGTGTTATCAAAACAAATGATGATTTTGTCAATGAACCTACTCTAAATATACAGTTGAAAAATTTGGAAATTCGTAATGAGGAAAAAACGCCTGACTTTATAATTAAGGGTAATGCAATTAATTCTATTGAGCTTACTGAAGATGTTAATGTTTCTGCTAACAAAGCTATAATAGAGAGCACCCAGGCCGAAGTTAATATCAATAATGCCCAGCTTACCACCAATCAAACAATTTTAGCAAAAACCATTGATGCAAATAATTCAATAATTAAAATGGATACAATTGGCAATGCACTACAAGCAGAAAAAGTGATATTAAGAAATCTTGACGTTTGTATTGAGGCGAAGAAAAATGCTATTACGGCTGATAAGACACACATTGAGAATTCAAAATTAGAATTAGAATCCGGAGTAGATACAATAAAAAGTACTAATGTACTTTTTAAAGATGTGAACGCAACGATGACTGCTAATGAAAATGTGATAAATGCATCGGCAACAGATAATCTAGAAAGATGGGAATGGATATCACTAAAAATAGATAATTCGAATATAAAAATGTCTTCAATAGGTGAGAATAATCGCGGTGCTATCTATATGGGTGCACCAGATACAAACTTACCCATTCGCATTAACATTGATAACGGTCAACTATCTAGGGAACTAAAATCAAACGTTGAAATATGTGCTAGTAATAAAAGTGAAAACACTGCTGTAGTAATGATTGAAAAAGCTGAAACAGCTTCTACTGGCGAAACGAGGTATTCTCAATTAACGGTAGATAATGGGGCACAGTTGAATATACAAGCAAAAGATATGATGGCACTCAATTTTAGAGATCCAAGTGGAGTGAGCATCAATTCTTATGGAAAATCGCAGTTAGTGATTAAGCAAGAAATCAGTCAAAGCGATGGTATTCCAGTGATTAACGTAGAGAAGAGTACTGCCAATAGTAGTGCTTTAGTAGCGAGTGATTCGAATGTAATCATTGAAACTGATGCATTAAGCTCACCAGTGATTCAAATAGCGCAAGAAAGCAAAATAGATATAGTGGGGATAGCAGAAGGTAATTTAGTTCTTCGTAATAAAGGGACAGTGAACACGACAAATCAAAGTCAGCATAAAGGAAGTGTGATTAATGATCTTTCGAACGAGCAAACATCAGGTGAAGTAATGATGACCGTACTTGACACAGGTAATGTCTTGCTAGAATCTGAAAATGGCAAAGTTATAAAGACGTCGAAAGAATTATCGATAGTAATTCACACTGGTACCTTCGAGATTAAAGGGAATACGGAAAAAAAGGAAATCCCCGTGATAGATACCGATAAATTTAGATTACAGACATCAAAGGCGGCGTACTTTAATATCGAAAATAAAAGAAAAAACGGCGGACTGATATTCCCGCTCAGTGAGGAAGGTGTAAAACTATCAATTAGCGAATTCGGTCATGCAAATAAATTAGATATGCCCTTTGCTGTTTGGAAACATGAAACATCTTTAGAAGGAGACCCAAGCTTATATTGGTCCCAGCTGGATGTGCAATTTAGTGAGGAAAAAAAAGGTTTGACCAAGCAAGAACATGAAGATGGTCATGTGTTGAACTATAAGGACTTTGATAAATTCTCAAGAATTAGCGGGAATAATGCTCAGCCAATCATTGACTTTGATTATCCAGCAGCAGATACTGACTGCTCTATTTATGGACACGTTACAGTACCAGAAGGCTTAAATGGTAGTAGAAATGCCTGGGAAGGTGAAGTTCAATTAGAGATTGAAAGAACGCAGGCAGATGCAAGTAAAACTGTTTATGATGATATCTCAACTCAAAAACCAGGAGTAAAAGCTTGGGGTTATGAAGACTACAAGATTCCTAAAGAACGATGGGGTGGATTCTTCGAACTGGCTCTAGATGAATTTGCGGTAGCTGGTGATTACTATGAAATCATTTCGGCTTATCGTGGTCAAAAGGATCAGGAAGAAGAAAGACACATTCATTCAGACCTAGATGAAAGTGAAAAAATTAGGAAAACAGTTCACGATAAAACGCCTCCAGAGATTGCAAAGATTGAATCACCTGTTTTTGAGGATCAAGCTACTATGACTGGAGAGACAGCAGAAAAAGGTGTCACTGCAAAACTTTATGATAAGGATGAATGTGAAATAAAAGACAACGATGGTAAGCCGTTAGAAGTGAGTGATGTTGAAGGTAAATGGGAATTTGATATTAGTAACACAAAACTTAAAAAAGGTGATAAAGTTTATGTTGTGCTAAAAGATAAAAAAGGTAATTTTAACCCGTTTGAGAAATCTAGCTATCATGATGCGACCTTTGAAGCATCGGCTTCAATCATCATTAGCGGACCACGCTTTGAAATCAGTGCTGATGATCTATTTACAAATCAAAAAGGCATTGTGAAAATTAATAATAAAGATAGTTTAAAAAATAAGATGAATGCAAAAGGTCATGATAAACTCAATGGTGACATCGAGGTTGAGATTACAGATCTTGGTGGCTTAAATTTTGAACAAAGTGAAATAATTAACGAAGTAAAATCGCATGAGATTACGTTTAAATTAAAAGATTACGATACTACAATTATTAAATCAGTATATATTTTACCTCATGATAATATTGTTCAAACAAAGGAGTATGTTATTGGGGCCAATGATTTTTATACAGATAAAAAAGATATCGATGCTAAAGAAGATCGAGTTAAGGAACTGGCAAACGCTAAAGCTTATAAAAAGGAAGATATGAGTGAGCAAGAAGTGCACCTACAGGACTTTGAAAAATTGCAGTTTGATTTACCAAACGAACTTAAGTTTGTTGTCGAAGCAAATGAAAAAGTTGCTATCACAGTAATTGGTAGAGTGCTTAACTATGATCATGTTAATAATTCTGATAAGTATGTTGTGGCAGCGAATGACTTTAGTATATGGGACTATGATGCAGCCGTTATTGCTAATGAAACCATATTGACAAAATCCAAAGCGGTCGGTTGGAAGATTGAAAACTGGGTTGAAGTACCTGTGAAAATTGTCAAGCATGACATTAAAGGTAAAGAAGGAACCTATAATGCAACAATAGATATTGATTAAACAAAAAAAGAAGTCTCTACTTTTCAAGAGACTTCTTTATCGTTTTTTAGGTTTGTGAACTTGTTTATATAATAATAAGCCCAGACCAACAATGATTGCAACAATTACCAAGATTTCAAAGAGTTGGATAAAGAATTGTTTAACAACGCCTTCCCAATTGACTTTGATTTCTTCTGTTGTAATAAAATCCTGTTCATACAACAACTTATCCTGATAGGTGACTTTTAAAGATCCCATATCAGTCCCTTTAGCAACAGGCGCAATCAAATCATCGGGTTTATTATTGATCTTAATTTTTAAGTCATCTTTACTAATTCCGATAGGGAGATAAAGAAACAAATCATCATTTAATTTATAACTATAATTTTCCCCGTTTTTAATTTGTGCTGAATCGAAAATAGTGTTTTTGGGCATAACTAAGTTGTTAGTGTAGCGAGAAAAAACGGTGTCGTAGACGTATAGCGCATCTTCGATTGGATCTTTACCATCGGCCTCGTCATCAAAAATGTTTAAGCTGATAAAAATTAATTCTTGTCCTTTATACTCAGCATAACTGGAAAGTGAGCGGCCAGCATTTTCTGTATAGCCTGACTTGGCACCTTTAATATAGCGGTTGTCTTCCTGCAAGGCATAACTGAGTGAAAGGTTGGTTAAGCCAATACCATTGGGATGAATGTGGTTGATGCTTGTTGTATATTCAACTGTTTCGTAGAGTTCTTTGAAGTCTTTATTTTCCAAGGCATAATCGACTAATAAGGCCAAATCATAGGCAGTGGAATAGTGATTTTCATGGTCCAGACCACTTGTATTAACAAAGTTACTGTTGGCCATCCCAATCTCTTGGGCTTTTTCATTCATCGCCAGAGCAAGGTTTTCTGGGTCCTGTGTCAGATAATAGGAAATCGCTCGGGTGGCATCGGCTCCAGAAGGCAATTGAATACCGTAGATGATATCCTTAAGCGTCAGCTCTTCTTCAGGTTCAAACCAGGCGATAGAAGCGATAGGGTCTAAACCATCAAAGACGGCTTGAGGTAAGACATAGGGGGTTGAGAGATCTTGTTCGATTAATTCTAAAGCAGTGATAGAAGTTAATACCTTTGTGATTGAAGCTGGTGCGATTTTCTCAAAACCATTTTTATGAGCTAAAATTTGTTTTGATTTGCGGTCATAGAGCAGGTAGGTTTCACTTTTTATTTTTTGCTCATCGAGATTGACGATTTGAATCGTTTCGGCCTTTAAAGATGAGGTTTGTAAGATGATAATAAAGAGGATTAATAAAATGTTGGTGATTTTTTTATACAAGTTAAGATGCTCCTTTCAAAAATATGGTAAAATAAGACTATTAACTTGGAGGTGTTAGTAATGTCTAAACTATTAGTGATTGCAGAGAAAGAACTTGATTTATCTTTTTTGACAGTCGATTATACTTATCTTAACATGAGAAAGCCAAAAGATGTAGCCAATCTTATGGATGTTTATGAAACAATCGAACCTGAGCGCTGTGATATCATGCGCAAAGAAATAGAAAAGATCGCGCCTGATAAAATTGTGGTCATTGGGGAATTAGAAGGATATAAGTGGTTGGCAACCATTGTTTCACGTTTATTTGGACGTTTTAATTCATGGTTAGGTCAATATGATGCTGATCATGGTGAAACTGAAATTGTGATTAATGGTAAAACAGTACCGCTTTTAGCGTTTAAATCAGTTGCCGACTGGAGGGAGTTTGATGCGCTCTAATTTAGAAAAAGTAGGATTAAGCGGAATTCGTAATTTTGCTGATCAATTTCGTGGTGCGGATAAATTATCCTTAACGATTGGAGAACCAGACTTTGATACACCAATGCAGATAAAAGAAGCAGCAATACAAGCGTTACATGATAATAAAACCCATTATCCTCATGCGATGGGGATTGATGCATTACGTGAAGCGATTGCTGAGCATGAATCAGAATTAGAAAATCGCTTATATAATAAGGATGAAGTTTTAATTACAACCGGGGCGACGGAATCTTTGGCTTTGGCTTTGTGGTCATTACTTGACGCTGGAGATGAGATTTTAATTCCCACGCCCAGTTTTCCTTTATATCAATCACAGGTGGAGTTAATTGGGGCAAAGGGTATTTTGTTTGAAACCAGTGATTTTGCCTTTCAATTAGACGCTTCGATGTTTGATTTGGTTGATGATCATAAGCTTAAAGTGATTTTGTTAACTTCGCCCAATAATCCAACTGGGACTATTTATAATCAAAATTCGTTAGCTTTGGTTGCTGATTATATGCGTAAAAATCAGGATGTTTATGTGGTGATGGATGAAGTGTATCGTAGTATGTTATTTCATGGCAATTATCCTTCTATTCGTCAATTCAAAGATTTAGATGAACGTATTGTGATTGTGCAAAGCTTTTCTAAGTCTCATGCTATGACAGGGTGGCGCTTAGGTTATGTCTTGGCTAATGCAGCCTTAATTCAAGATATGCATAAATTACATCAAAATATGGTCACTGGTGTTTCCACAATTGCGCAATGGGCAGCTGTAGAAGCGTTTTCTTGTGACATGTCAGAGATGATTACCGCTTTCGCAGAAAGAGCCGCTTATATTTGTGAGCGACTCGATGCGATGGCCATTCCTTACATTAAACCTGATGGGGGCTTGTATGTCTTTCCTAAAATAAAGGAGTTTGGTATGGATTCCATCACTTTTGCGAGCCAATTGGCTTTGCATCATGATTTAATTTTGGTGCCTGGCTATTATTTTGGAGCTGATGATTTTGTGCGTATTTCCTTTGGCTCTGATTTTGCGAGCTTATCGCTCGGGATGGATCGTTTAGAAGCATTTGTGAAGGAGTGTCGTGTTCGTGAAGCAGCAAATTAACGGCTTTAAATTGATGCAGATTACAGGTGCCTTCTCTTTAGTTGTTTGTATCATGATGTTTTTGAAAAATGGTCAGCACCTAAGTAATAAAGATGAAATTTTCTTTGCTTTTTGGTTTGGTATTTCAGCTTTTAATTTGATTGCAGGTACGAAAATGCGTAAACGCATAGAAAACAAGTAAAACTGTGGTTTTAACTTGTAGTCTATAGGGCAATATGCTATTATTACTGTTGGACAAAGATCCAATAGAAAACTCACACACATCATGGATCAATCGACCCGTGCTCTTTAATTAGAGTTGTTGATTGAGTTTGAAATGATGGAGGAGTAACGGAAAGGTAGGAATGTCATATGTCAGTTGTGACAATGAGAAAATTATTAGAAAGTGGAGTTCATTACGGACACCAAACACGTCGTTGGAACCCAAAAATGAAGCCGTATATTTATACAGCTAAAAATCGTATTCATATTATCGATTTGAATAAAACACAAGAAGCAATCGATGAAGCATACGAAATGTTAAGAGGTATTGCTGAAAACAATGGTAAACTCTTAATCGTAGGTACAAAGAAACAAGCGAAAGAAATTGTTTTAGAAGAAGCACTTCGTTCAGGTTCATTCTTCATGAACCAACGTTGGTTAGGTGGAACTTTAACAAACTTCCGTACAATTCAAAAAAGTATTCGTCGCTTAGTTGAAATCGAAGAGATGGAAGCAAGTGGCTCAATTAACGTATATACAAAGAAAGAAGTTTCATTACTCTTAAAAGAAAAAGACCGTTTAGAAAACTTTTTAGGCGGAATCAAAGAAATGAAAAAACTTCCAGATGCAGTATTTGTTATCGACCCAATTGAAGATGCTAACGCAGTAGCTGAAGCACGTAAATTGAATATCCCAGTTATTGGTATTGTTGATACAAACTGTGATCCAGATGTTGTTGATTATGCAATTCCAGGTAATGATGATGCAATCCGTTCAATTCGTACAATCACAGCAGTCTTAGCCGATGCTATGATCGAACCAAAAGGTGGCGTCTTAGAAGTTGCATACCAAGACAAAGAAGAAGAAGACATCACAATGGAAGATGTTATTGTTAATGTTGAGCGTCAAAACGCAGAACACGAACGTCGTCGTCGTCAACGTTTTGATGAGCGTCGTAAGAGAAATCAAAACCGTCGTCGTAACCCACGTTACCAAGGCGGAGGACGTCCTTCACAAAACGAAGAAAAATAAATTAAAATTTAATAATTAAGACAAAGATAGAGAGGGATATTTTATGGTAACAGCAAAAATGGTTAAAGAACTTCGCGACCGTACAGGTGCGGGGATGCTTGATTGTAAAAAAGCTTTAGAAAACACAGGTGGAGATGTTGATAAAGCTGTTGATTGGTTACGTGAAAAAGGAATGGCAAGTGCGGCTAAAAAATCCGGCCGTATTGCTGCAGAAGGTATGAGTGCAATTAAAGTTGAAGGCGACTCAGCAGTTGTTTTAGAGGTTAACTCAGAAACAGACTTTGTTGCTAAAAACGAAGAGTTCAAAACACTTGTATCAGACCTTGCAGATTTATTACTTGCTGAAAAACCAGCAGACATGGATGCTGCTTTAGCACTTGACTTAAATGGTCAAACTGTTGCCGATGCAATCACTGCAGCAACAGCTAAAATCGGTGAAAAAATTAGCTTCCGTCGTTTCGAAATTATTGAAAAAGAAGCAGCACAACACTTCGGTGCTTATACTCATATGGGTGGCACAGTGAGTGCAGTTGTTGTTTTAGAAGGTAATGAAGAAATTGCTCGTGACATGGCTATGCAAGTTGCTTCAATGGGTGCAATTTATGTTTCCCGTGAAGAAGTACCAGCAGAAACATTAGAGCATGAAACAAATATTCAAAAAGAAGTTGTTAAAAATGATCCAGCGCTTGCTGACAAACCTGAAAAAGTTATCGAGGGAATTGTTCGTGGACGCGTTAACAAGTCACTTGTAGAAGTTTCACTTGTTGATCAACCATTCTTCAAAAACCCTGATGAAAAAGTAGCTCAAGTTCTTAAGAACGAAGGTTCATCAGTTGTTAAATTTGTACGCTTTGCAGTTGGTGAAGGTATTGAAAAACGCGAAGAAGATTTCGCAGAAGAAGTTGCAAAAGCATCAAAGGTTAACTAAATGTTTAATTAAGGACACAATTTTGTGTCCTTTTTGAAAGGATGGACTAAAGCATGCAGTATAAAAGAGTATTGTTGAAATTAAGTGGTGAAGCACTTTCATCAGGAAACGATATATTTGATCGTCAAGTATTAGATGAGTTAGCACGTCAAATCAAAGAAGTTACTGAAGCAGGTGTCGAAGTAGCAATTGTAGTTGGCGGTGGTAATTTTGTACGTGGTCGTATGGCCGAAGATTTAGGCATAGACCGTATTCAAGTAGACTATATGGGAATGCTTGGAACTGTGATTAATGCCCTCGCAATTCAAGGTGCATTAGAACGTCATAATGTCGAAACACGTGTACAAACAGCGATTGATATGACAAAAGTCGCAGAACCTTTTATTCCAAGAAGAGCAATTCGTCATTTAGAAAAAGGACGCGTTGTTGTTTTTGGAGCTGGTACAGGATCGGCTTTCTTTTCAACAGATACAACTGCAGCACTACGTGCTTCAGAGATTAAAGCAGATGTTATTTTAATGGCAAAAAATGGTGTTGATGGCGTTTATGATAGTGACCCTAATATTAATAAAGATGCAGTCAAATATGATAGCTTATCATATATGGATGTCTTACAAGAAAAATTAGCGGTGATGGATTCGACAGCGACATCAATGTGTATGGATAATGATATTGATTTAATTGTCTTTAATATGAATGAAAAAGATAATATAATTAAAGCAGTAGCTGGTAAAGCTGAAGCTACAAAAATTTCTAGAGGAGGAAACTAAATGGAAGAAGGTAAATTATTGATGCAAGAAGTTATCGATAACTTCGTTGAGCGCTTAGGTACCTTACGTACTGGGCATGCTAATGCATCCATTTTAAATGGTCTTTTAGTTGAGTATTATGGTACACCAACACCGCTTGATCAAATGGCGCAAATTTCAGTTGTTGAAGGTACACAAATTGCAATTAAACCATTTGACCCAAGTATTTTAAAAGAAATTGAACGTGTGATTAACGAATCAAACCTTAATTTATTAGCTCAAAATGATGGGACAAACGTTCGTATTAATGTGCCACCTTTAACAGAAGAAACACGTCGTTCAGAAGCTAAAAAAATTGGTGGCTTTGCTGAAGAAGCAAAAGTTGCAGTACGTAACATTCGTCGTGATTTAAATGATGAAATTAAAGATGAAGAAGGCTTGCCAGAAGATCAAGAAAAGAAAATGCTTGAAGATGTCCAAGACTTAACAAATGAATTCATTAAGAAAATCGATCAAATCGCCGCTGAAAAAGAAAAGGAAATCATGACTGTTTAATGTCTAAACTGAAACATGTTGCCATCATTATGGATGGTAATGGTCGTTGGGCAAAACTTCGTAACAAAGATCGTTCCTATGGTCACTATTATGGAAGTGAAAATGTCCGTAATATTGCCCTTGAGGCGCTTGACCAAGGTGTTGAAGTTTTAACACTTTATGCCTTTTCAACAGAAAATTGGAAGCGACCATACAAAGAAATTGAATACTTAATGAAACTGCCAGAACACTTTTTTAATAAGTTCATTGATGAATTATTAGAGCGTGGTGTTGGAGTCAGGGCTATTGGTGATTTAGACAAAATCCCTGAAGAAACGCGACAAGTTATTTTAGATGCGATAGAAAAAACCAAGCACAATAAGAAAATAATTTTAAACTTTGCGCTTAATTATGGTTCGCGCGATGAAATAGTTCGCGCAACGCAAAAAATGATTGATGATCAAGTGACGGCAGTGAGTGAAGAAACAATTTCTCAATATTTAGATACTCATGATCTTCCTGATGTGGATTTATTAATTAGAACAGGTGGGAATCGTCGCCTATCTAATTATCTTTTATGGCAATCAGCTTATGCGGAGCTTATGTTTGTTGATGAGCATTGGCCTGATTTTGATCGGGAAGCATTTCGCAATTGCGTGCTAGATTTCAAGGCGCGAGAGCGTCGATTCGGAGGGTTATAAACTATGAAAGAGCGTATGATTACAGGTGTTGTACTTGCCCTAATTTTATTAGGCGCATTTCTCATGGGTAATCAAGCTCTTTTTCTTTTAATGGTTATATTTCTAGGCATTGGTTCCTATGAAATATACCGTACGAAGAAAGAGAGTTTGGCACCGATCATGATTCCTATTTATGGATTAATTGTGGTATTAGGAGCTTTTATCCCAGCAGAATATTTTATTGCTTATTATTCAGCAATGGTATTAATTTATTTTACTTTAGCGATCATATTCAAATGGTTTACATTTGATCAAATATCCTACTCATTTGTCATGACGTCACTGCTTGTCGGTGCGGGTATCGGGCTTAATGCTGTCTTAGCCTTAGATAGAATGGTGTTCTTATATGTTTTAATTGCTTCATTCGCAACTGATATCTTTGCTTATTTTGGCGGTCGTCAATTTGGTAAACATAAGTTGATTGAGCGTCTTTCTCCTAATAAAACAGTAGAAGGGGCGATCAGTGGGTATGTTATGGGTGTTGTCCTCTCATTTACATTTGGTTATTTTATGATTCAATCATTTGTTGATATTCGGATTATTGTGGTTGCAAGTTTATTAATGCCACTGTTCTCTCAAATTGGAGATTTATCATTTAGTTTAGTAAAAAGACGTTTTAACATTAAAGATTTTGGTACCATCTTCCCAGGACATGGTGGTGTGCTCGATAGAATTGATAGTGTCGTCTTTGCAGTATTAACTTTTAATATTGTTCTCACAATACTGTCTTAGTGGAGGAAAAATATGAATTTTATACTTAATTTAATTATGTTCGCCCTAGTTTTAGGGATTATTGTTATGATTCATGAGTTAGGCCATTTAATTGCTGCGAAAGCATTTGGTGTTTACTGCCATGAATTCGCAATTGGTATGGGGCCCAAAATTGCTTCATACAAAAAGCCAGGTGGGGAAACAAAATATAGTATTCGTGCTTTACCCTTAGGTGGCTATGTTGCCATGGCAGGAGAAGATGTGCCTGCTGATGCACTTGATGGGGTTCATGTCCCACTGGAACGTACCATCGATGGTATCAAACCATGGAAACGACTCATCGTTATGTTGGCTGGAATCTTTATGAACTTTGTTTTGGCTTTCTTAATCTTTTGGGGCTTACTGTTTGCTCAAGGTACAGTGGAACCACCAGCACCGATTATTGAATCAGTACAGGCAGGCTATCCGGCAGAAAAAGCGGGACTTATGGCAGGCGATGAAATTATAAAAATGACTTTCTTTGATGGTAAGTCACTTGTCCCAGAGACATTTAATGATGTGTTAATGGCACTGACTACCTATGAAGATCGTGCGGTGACTTTAACAGTCAAACGCGGAAGTGATACTTTAGATTTAGAATTACAACCTGAATACTTAGCAGAAGAAAACCGATATATTATTGGTGTGATTATTCCGCAAGGTAAAGTCAGAGAATTAGGGTTATTTGAAGCAGCAGGTACCTCTGTACTACAAATCAAAATGATTATTTCACAATTTTTCTTTTTGATTACAAGATTAGTCAGAGGGATTGGTCTTGATAATGTAGGAGGTCCCATTGGTATTTTTGAAGTAACATCCCAAGTCAGAACCCAAGGATTTGTTTTCTTCTTATCACTGGTGGCGATGTTATCAGTTAACTTAGGTGTCGTAAATATTCTTCCGATTCCTGTTATGGATGGGGGAAGGGCATTACTCACCATCATAGAAATGATTCTTGGCCGTCCGATTAATAAGAAGTTAGAAAACTTCATCATGAATATCGGAATGATGTTGCTTTTTGCTTTATTTATCTTTATTATGTATAATGACATACGAAAAAAATTCTAACTGTGATATAATTAAATCAAAGGAGTAGTGTATGGCATATAATATAGAAGAATCATCACAACCCCGATTGTGGGTCGCAAAAATGAACGTAACGCTTCCAGAGTATTCAATTGATCTCTACGCAAAAGCAATTCAAACCTTAAAAGATGAATTGCAACGTATGGGCGTTGAACAACTGGAGCCTGAGTATAGTTTCACCATAACAGAAGAACCAAAAGCCAATGTCAATATTGTTGATATTGTCCTTCATGTTGCGGTGAAAAATCCTGGTGTGGATACAGATCTTATTCACTTTGAAGCATTAGAGGAAAGTGAAAAGTTAATCAGAATTGAAGCTGATGACTTTGTTGATATTCATACTGGACTTGCTGAATGGATGCACGAGAATGATTATATGGCTGATGGCGAATTAAGAAGAATTGTTTCTACAGATAGAAAATATCTTTTTGATTGCCCTGTAAAACCAGCAGAAGATTAACAAAGGTCGCATGATGCGACCTTTTATATTTGGAGGAATTATGAAAAAGATAATTATTATTTTACTAACACTTTTACTTGTTGCCTGTAATAAAGCACCACAAATTCCCTTAAGCTATCATAAAGAAACTTATGTATTAGCGGAAAGCCGCCCTGATCTCGATGTTAAATTGGAAGTAGTGGATGGGTACCATATAAACATGATTATGGAAAATTTAAGCGATAATGAAGTACAAATCATGCCACTCAAACTAGAAGTGAATGATTATATCAAAGATACATTTATTACAACTGTTAATCCCGAGGAGCCAAGCAGTATGATTTTTCATTTTGTGAATGATGAAATTTATTTAGGCTTTATCAATAAAGCCTATGACAAACTTGAGGCAAGTGATTTTGCTGAATATCAAACCTTAGTATTTGTAAAAGAAAGAAGGGAATCATAATTTTGATTCCCTTTTTATTTCGTTTTGACAGGGACTTGTAAGCGAATAAACATATTTCTTTGATCTGGTTTCGCATAAGGTAATTCATAGATAACCTCACAGATGTAATCACCTATCACTTCAAATTGTGCTTCTTTAAGATAAGCATGTAAAGAAGCAATTGCTTCCAATTCATTTTCAAAAAGATGACAAAAACTGACCGCATAATGTCCTGCTGGAATAATTTTTGAATTTTTGGATAAGTAATCCATCCCAGTAAAAATAAACATTTCGTGCGATTGATAATGGGCATTAATAAAATCTTCTTTATTCATAATTGAACCTACGTTCGCAAAGTAATGGTCACCTAAACCTTGTTCTTTCAAACTGAGTTTAAATTTTCTTAAATTCTTTTCATATTCCAACATACACATATCATAGATATTTTTATCACACTGAAAGGTATGGACTGCTCTTTCAGGGAAATATTCAATACGGACATCACAAGCATCTTGATTTTGTTTAAAACAATCATATGAGTCTTGAAACTGATTAATCATAAGACACTTTGTTTCAATGGCTCGTTTCTCTTTCTGCAATTGTTTTGCCTTGTCTTTAAGTTCACTTTCTATGAGATCATATTGTTTCGGGTTATTTAGGATTGTTTTGATTTCGTTAAGACTAAAATCTAAAGCACTGAGGAATAAAATCAAATCAAGTTCTGCAGATTGTGAAAGCGTGTAATAGCGATATTGTGTTTCATCATCAATATAATTTGGTTTGAGTAAATCAATATTATCGTAATAGCGTAAGGTTTGCACACTGACATTATTCAATTTAGCCATTTCACCAATTTTTAATAAATCCATAAAAACCTCCTTGACTCTATAGTTACTATAGACATTATAATATAGATGTGAAATAAATCGCAAGCTTTAACACAAAGAAGGAGGAATATGCGATGAATAGAGAAAAGATTAGAGTTGTGCAATATGGTTGCGGTAAAATGGCTGAAGTTATTTTCCGTAATTTACATGAAAAAGGTGCTGAGATTGTTGGCGCAATCGACAATCGAGAAGAGCTTCAAGGCGTCGATGTTGGAGATTTCGCTAATTTAGGTTTTAAGACCGGCGTTAAAATTAATAAAGATGCCGATGCCGTCTTTGAAAGCTGTGATGCAGATATTGCGATTGTGACAATCTCAAGCTATATGAGCGATAATATTAAATTCTTTGAAACTTGTGCCCGTCATGGCGTCAACGTCGTCACGACTGCTGAAGAAGGTATCTATCCATGGAATACCAGTCCAGAAATCACCAACTACTTAGATAGACTTGCAAAAGACAATGGGATTACGATTACCGGTAGTGGGATGCAAGATATTTACTGGATTCATATGCCATGTCTTGTCGCAGGCGGTGTCCATGAATTAAAGAAAATCAAAGGCGCCGTCAGCTACAATGTTGATCACTACGGAATCGCTTTGGCAGAAGCCCATGGCACCGGTTTTGATTTAGAAAAATTTGATAAAGAAATTGGTCAAGCTGAAAGTTTTCCATCCTATATGTGGAATGCTGGTGAAGCAATTTGTTCAAAAATGAACTGGACGATTAAATCAATCAGTCAAAAATCAGTGCCAATCACAATTGACCAAGACATTCACTCCGAAACCCTTGGAAGAACTATCCCAGCAGGCGAATCCATTGGTATGAGTGCAGTTACCACCATCATCACCAACCAAGGCATTGAACTAGAAGTACAATGTATTGGTAAAGTTTACCAAGAAGGTGAAGGAGACATGTGTGATTGGGAATTCATCGGAACACCAGATGTGAAATTCTCAGTAGATAAGCCAGATACAGTTGAACACACCTGTGCCACAGTCGTCAATCGAATTCCAAGCATCATTTGTGCTCCAGCAGGATACACAACCGTCGATAAACTCGATGGACCTGAGTATATTACCTACCCAATGCACACCTATTTAGATTATTAATATAGAGCCACATCTCAAAAGATGTGGCTTTTTCTTATATAATGTTTAAATTTATCGAGTATTATAAAAGAATATGTGAAAATATGGTAATGTAAGCGCTATTTTATGTTATTATTGTAATAGGAGGGATATTATGAATAAGAAATCTAGTAAATTTTGGGCATTCATGCAAAGTTTGGGTCGTACCTTTATGTTGCCGGTTGCGCTCTTAGCAGCTATGGGTATACTATTAGGTATTGGATCAGGGCTTTCAGGTGCTACGACTGTAGAAATGTTCCCATTTTTGGGAAATTCTATTATTCAAGCAATTTTAGGATTTATGGTGAGTGTCAGTTTAGTAGCCTTTAGTTTTTTACCACTATTATTTGCAATAGCAATTCCACTAGGAATGGCAAAGGACAATAAAGAAATTGCTGCCTTTGCAGGAGTCGTTGGTTTTATTGCAATGCACTTAGGAACTAATTTCTATTTGAATAATACTGGATTGATTGAGACTGTATCAACTCAAACAATTATGGGAATTGAAAGTATTGATACAGGAGTTTTAGGGGCATTAGCTTCAGGAGTTTTAGTTTATAAAATTCATGAGAAGTTTCAGTACACAAAATTACCTGATTCTTTTGCATTTTTTGGAGGCACACGTTTTGT
>DATBUC010000062.1:0-1689 GCA_036516515.1 Erysipelothrix sp.
TTTATTCACCACGACAGATTTACTAATTCTTAATAAACTCAAGGAGATTTCAGAGTATTGATATAGTTTTAAATTTGACTCATATTGAACCCCATTGGCATAAACGAAAATGACATCTTTTAACGACTCAATATAATCAATATCGATAACATTGACGCATACCTCGCCATAGGTATCCTTTAAGACAATGCGATTTTTTTTGGGAATCAGTAAATAATCGCCATCATCGACAATTTCTATTTGATCGATGCTTTTTAGTATTGTCTCTTTATCTAATCCCTTTGATAATTGAACGCGCATTAAAGTCCTCCCTTCGCTGAATTCATCGTACACTATTTTTGTGATATTTCTATCTAATCTGGCTAACTTACATAATTAAAGTGATAAGTTACAAAAAAAGACCACTTTTAAAAGTGGTCCCTGCACATAAAGTATTTAACTTTCAATGCCGTATTCTTTTTCTAAATACTCTGCATAAGGCATTCTTCTATCGACAATGCTGCCATCATCTTTAATTTCAATAATACGATTTGCGATGGTTTCAATAAATTGACGGTCTTTACTTACAAAGATGAGTTCGCCTTTATAATTTTTGAGTGCCTCGTTGAGCGCTTGAATAGATTCTAAATCTAAGTGGTTGGTTGGATCGTCCAATAAAAGTAAGTTGGGTCCTTCTAACATAACCTTTGAAAGCATGCAACGTGCTTTTTCACCACCAGATAAAACATCTACAGATTTTAATGGTTCTTCACCACTAAAGAGCATTCTACCCAAGAAACCACGGATGTAACTTAAATCATCAATATCAGTATAGTTGGCAAGCCATTGTAGAATCGGCTCTGACGTTTGAAAATAAGCACGGTTATCTCTTGGAATATATGATTTACGTGCTGCTTGGCCTATGGTGATTTCCCCTTGATCTGGTTCAACGGCTCCATCAATAAGATCTAATAGTAAGGTTGTTTTTAAAGGATCACCCAATAGCAGTACTTTATCACCACGCATTAAAGAAAAAGATATGTTTTCTAATGTTGCAGCTTCTGTTTCTTTATAAACACGATCTAAAGCGACAATTGATTTACCAGACTCACGCTCTGGCTTAAATTCAATGAAAGGATATTTTCTCCCACTTGGCTTTAAATCATCCAGTTCAATCTTACTGAGTGTTTGTTTACGTGATGTCGCTTGTTTCGATTTAGATGCATTCGCCGAGAATCGCGCAATAAATGCTTCTAATTCTTTAATCTTTTCTTCTTTTTTCTTATTACTTTCTTTTAATTGACGTGAAATTAATTGACTTGATTCATACCAAAAGTCATAATTACCAGCAAAAATCTTAATCGCACCATAATCAACATCCGCAATATGTGTACAGACTTTATTTAAAAAGTGACGGTCATGACTAACAACAATAACTGTGTTTTCATAATTAATCAAAAACTCTTCTAACCAAACAATAGCATGCACATCTAAGTTATTCGTAGGCTCATCTAAAAGGAGTGTATTCGGCTTACCAAAAAGCGACTGAGCTAAGAGTACTTTGACCTTATCACTACCACGTAATTCCGCCATTTTAAGATTGTGGAGATCTTTATGAACCCCTAAACCATTTAATAAAGATGCGGCATCACTTTCCGCATTCCAACCATCCATTTCAGCAAACTGTGCTTCTAATTCCCCTGCTAAAAT
>DATBUC010000063.1:0-1667 GCA_036516515.1 Erysipelothrix sp.
CGGTTCATCAAACAGCATAACCGAAGGATTCATTGCTAAACTACGTGCGATTGCCACACGCTGTTGTTGCCCTCCCGAAAGTTGTGAAGGGTAGCTATCTTTCTTATCTGCTAATCCAACTTGTTCTAAAAGTTCCATTGCTTTTTTCGTTGCTTCCGCTTTCGATACTTTTAAAACTTTCATTGGTGCCAAAACCAAGTTTTCTGTCACCGTTTTATGAGGATATAAATGAAAGTGCTGAAAAACCATTCCTAGATGTTTACGTACTTCATTTAAGTTCGTCCGTTGATCGTGTAAATCTACATTGTTGACTAATAATTGACCGGTTGAAATTTCTTCTAATGCATTAATACATCTTAGTAACGTACTCTTTCCGGATCCTGAAGGACCAAGTAGTACAACAACTTCACCTTTTTCAATATGTAAGTTAATATCCTTTAGTGCATGAAAGTCACCATAATATTTATCGACTTGTTTAAATTCAATCATTTTAAGACCTCCATTTATAATATTTTTCTGAAGTTATTGCTGATTTCAGAAACCAGTTCTTCAAGTATAAACTAAATAACTATGATTTGTAAAGTCGAGCATTAAAAAATAATGAGCTACTAATTAACTAATTTTAATTTAACTCTTTTTATTCTAGGTAAATTACAGATTAAAGCGTAAATACAATCAGTTTTCATAAGTTTTTTTCAACAATGACTTTTCGATTAAAATACAATTAGAGAAAAGAATAAAGAACAAGGAGTACCATAATAGTGTATAAATAGTTGTTTTTTTGATATGATACTAGTAAGTAGGTGATGAGATGCTTAAAAAAATTAAAAATGCGCTTATTGTTACCGTTGTATATTTAGTAACGGCAAATATTGGGAACTTTATTTTCGATACGCACAATGCAATAGACTGGACATCTACTCTTTGGGAAGCTATTTTTTTCTTTATTTTCATCCTACTATTGCAACAATTTCGAACATTTCCTCAAGACGATGAGCAATAAAAAGAAAACGAGTCTTTTTCAGGATATTGAAAAAGACTTGTTTTCTTTTTATGTGCTTTTTTTATCTTTAAATAGAAAAAGAACCAAGTTAAGTAATTAAACCTAAAATGATTCTTTAATGGAGACAAGGGGGATCGAACCCCTGACCTCTTGCATGCCATGCAAGCACTCTCCCAGCTGAGCTATGCCCCCGTACAGACTCTATTATACGATAATATAAAAATTTTTCAAGTCTGCATAAGTTTACATAATAAAATTATGGTTTCTCTAAATGAATATCAAAAGATTGAAGTTGTTGTTGTATTAAATCAACATAGACTGAAGCTCCATCAGGATTTAAATGTACTCCGTCTTCTTCTAATAATTGTAAGTTACTCTGAGCTACCGAATACCAATCAACTAATGTTAATTTCTCATCTTCGTGTGTCGCCGTCCATAAAAGCTGATTAACTTCATCTTGCCAATTAAGTGGTACATAAGCATTAATAAACATCACATGACTATTACCTGCTAGAGATAATAAATGATTCAAATCACGCTTTGAAAACGGACCATTCGACCCTAACTCGACAATCAATAATGTTTCTTTTCCTAGCTCTTGATGATACTTTTCCTCTAGCAAAACAATACCTTCACTCATTTGTCGACCCACATGTGCATCAAC
>DATBUC010000064.1:0-4199 GCA_036516515.1 Erysipelothrix sp.
CAATTAAAGAATCTTCAATCTTTTGTTCTATCACAAATTGAGTTTGTTTTTGCAAGAATACAATCAAAAAAAGACCAAGAATGAGTACTGGTAAGGTCGCAATTAAAACACTATTAATTGTTACTTTGCGCTTAAAACTCTTTCTTAGTCTTTTTTTCTTCATTTAATCACCAATTATATTATACTACTGAAACTTCACCTTTACTAATGATATGGAATAGTCCAAAAGATAGTATGGTTGCTAGTGTAAGGATACTTGCAAGGGCTGCTGCCGTTCCAAAACTTGCACGTACTACTTCAGTATAGATTGCAACAGAAATAGTAGCTGTTTTTCCTGTATATAACATAATACTGGAACTTAATTCATTTATGGTACTGATCCAACTTAAAATTGCCCCAGAAATAATTCCTGGCATCATTAATCTTGTAGTTATTTTGAAAAATGAATTCATCGGCGATACACCTAAACTTATAGATGCTTCTTCAATACTTGGATCAACTTGCTGAAGCATTGCACTTGATGAACGAACCGTATAAGGCATCTTTCTAATAACATAAGAAATGATTAAAATAAGCGGTGTTCCTGCCAAAATTAATGGTCCATCATTAAATGCAAGCAGCAAGCCAATTCCTAAAACTGCTCCAGGTATAACATAGGGAAACATAACAATAATATCGAGTAGTTTAGATGATTTATTATTACGTCTAACAATTAGGTAAGCCACAATAACACCGATAAAAATAATGAGTATCATTGCGATAAATGAAAAACCAAACGTATTCTTGATATTATTTCCCAGTTTATAGAATATTGTACGATAACTTTCTAAACTGAACCCTTTAACAAATACAGGCCCTTGCGTTTTAATGAACGATGTAATTACCACTACAATTTGTGGTAAAAATGTGATCATTGAAACAAGAAGTGCTATAAGTGTTGCAAAGAAACGCTTCCCTTTTGTGAGTTCAACAGTCTTAGGTGGACGTAATGCACTCATATTATATTGTTTTTTATCAATTACTTTCTTTTGAAATAAAAGAACAGTTGTCGAGCATAAAACAATAATAATACTTAAAGCAGCTGCAAGCCCAGCGTTTCCTCCAATTTCACTCATATATTCTTCATATGCAAGGACTGGTAGTACTTTATAGCCTTCTCCAATTAACATTGGTGTACCAAAATCAGCAAGGCTTGACATGAATACCATGATTGCCCCTGCTCCAATTGTTGGTAAAATTACTGGAAAAGTGACTGTCATTAATCGTTTCCATTTGTTGGCGCCAAGATTTTCTGCAGCTTCCTCGAGTGAAGCATCAATACTTTCCAAAGCCCCTGATACATATAAGTAAACATACGGATATAACTTTAAAGTAAAAACTAAAATAATTCCTGTCACACCATAAATTGACGGAATATTTATTCCAATATTGGCTAAACGTGTGGTTACAAAACCATTGCGTCCCAACAACATAATCCAGGAATAAGCTCCGATAAAAGGCGGTGACATCAACGACATAATAATCATGACATTAATGAGTGGTTTAAATCTAACATTATACCGAGTCATTAAGTAGGCTAAAGGTACACCAATGGCTATCGCGATTAATGTTGTAATACTTGATACATAGAGCGAACGGAATAGGGTTTGATAATAGTACTTATAAGAAAAAAAGGTCTTAAAGTTTTCTAAACTAAATCCACCGTCACCTGAGGTGAATGCACGAGCAAATAAAGAACCAAAAGGGTATATTAAGAAAAGGAAAAAAACAATAAAAACAATCACTTTGGCAAAGAACCAAAAGTCAAATTTAATATTGAATCTTTTTTTAATTGCATCAAGCATTTTGATTCAACTCCCCATCCTCAGAGTAAATGTTTATTGCTTCAACAATAGGCTGAATATAAACAGGTCCATTCTCTCTAATGGTACGAACGTTTTGTACGTATTCCTTTAATTCTATAACTTGTCCATTATCGAGTTCAATCTCATACATAATATGATCACCGAGGTAGGTGGAAAGAACTATCTCTCCTGAGATACCTGTTTTTGAGAAAACAAACTGTTCTGGTCGAATTGAGACAAGCACATTTCCTTTTTCAATTTCATAAGGAATATTAAAAGTATAGTTTAAAATTTCTATTTGACTACCATGACTTACGCCCTTAATGAAGTTTGATGTACCAATAAAATTAGAAACGAATTTATTAGATGGCTTCATATAAATTTCATCTGGTGTTCCTAACTGTTTTACAATTCCTTTTTCCATAACTGCAATACGATCAGATATTGCTAACGCTTCTTCTTGATCATGTGTTACATAAATCGTTGTAATGTTTAAATCGCGTTGCAACTTCTTAATGACGGTCCTCATTTCAACTCTTAGTTTCGCATCTAAGTTACTTAATGGCTCATCCATCAATAAGATTCTTGGTTTAATAACTATTGCCCGTGCAAGGGCAACCCTTTGTTGTTGTCCACCGGATAAGTTCGCTGGCATTCTATCTTTCATCTCTTCAATTTGGACAGTCTTTAAAGCTTCCATAATCCGTTCATGTGCTTCTTTTTCCGGAATTTTTCTTGCCTTTAAACCATAAGCAACATTATCATAGACTGTCATATGTGGGAAAATAGCATAGTTTTGGAAAACCATTCCAATATCTCTTTTATGTGCTGGTAAATTGTTGATAACTTGATCATCAAACAATATCTCTCCTTCTTCAATTGAGTTAAATCCAGCAATCATTCTTAATAATGTTGTTTTTCCACAACCTGATGGTCCAAGTAAGGTGAAAAACTCTCCTTCTTTAATATCAAGACTCACATTTTTAATAGCCGTAAAATCCCCATATCTTTTAACTGCATTTCTAATTTCTACTCCAACACTCATTTTAATCCACCCTTCATATTAAAAGAATTAAAGGGTTTCCCCTTTAATTCTCTGTAATCTATCATTAATCACTAATAACGATTTGTTTCCATTGGTTAAGAATTTCTTCTTTATTTCCTGATACCCAGTCGAAATCATAATCCACTAACTTAATTTCATCTAAGTTTGGTAGACCTTCTGGTGCAGGGCCATCTTTTCTAATTGAACGACGGCTTAACTTTTCACTCATAATTGTTTGTGTATTTTTACTTAATGCAAAATCAACAAACTTTTTAGCGTTTTCTTCGTTTTTAGCACCTTTAATTACAGCGATACCATCTGGAATTGCTGATGTACCATCTTCTGGATAAACAATCTTTACAGGTGAACCTGATAATACATATTTAATTGCTTCTTTTTCTAAAGTAAGACCAACAGCATATTCGCCATCAGCGACACCTTTATACACTGCTGATGAGCTTGTTAAAATCTTATCGTCCAAATTCTTATAGAAATCTGCAATGAAATCCCATCCTGCTTCTTTTGAATCATGTGCTTGAATCATTGTAGCTAGAATCGTATATGCGGAACCACTTTTTGCTGGATCTGCCATCGCGATTTGTCCTTTAAATGCTTCATTAGTGAGATCAGTCCATGATTTTGGAACATCTTTCTCATCAACAAGATTTGTATTATACATAATTACCATTGGCAATGGACTTTCGCCAATCCATTTGAAGTCAGCATCATAATAATGCTCGTCAATGTTTTCAAGTTCTGGAGACTCATAGCTCTCAAAATATTCATTAAACGCAGCAAGTGATTCAGCGCCTCCACCCCATAATACATCACCTAGTGGGTTTTTAGCTTCTGATTCAACCCGTTTTAACAACTCACCTGTACCTGCCGCAACAATATCAACTTCAATTCCAGTTTCCTCTTGGAATTCTTTAACTAAAATATTTATAGTTTCTGCAGGGTGTGGAGAATAAACTGTTAATTTATTTTCGTCACCAGCTGGTTTATCTGCTCCACCATCATCAGATCCACCTTTATCACTGGTACATGCTACCAATCCAAATACTATTAATACTGTAAGTAGTAGTTTAAATGCCTTGCGCATTGTATCCCTCCTCGTAACCGCTTACAACCATCTATATAATACCATGCTCATTTTCATTAACAATGTGACAATGATAGCAAAAGGTTGAATATCTTGCTATTTGCTCATTATTTGAGTCTTTCTCACAAAAAAAGATGTAGCACTTAGAGGCTACATCTTACTAATAATTATTAATATTTTTTAAAAATGCAACAAACATTGCTTCGTT
>DATBUC010000065.1:0-2359 GCA_036516515.1 Erysipelothrix sp.
CAAAGATATAATTTTGAATATCATAACTTTCTTTCCCTACCAATGCTGCCTCTGCTACTTTAAAAATTGTCTGTTTATCCATATTCGTCCAGAAGTGACCCGAAATAGCTTCCATAATATTTTCAAGTTTGGTAATCGAGCCAATACTCATTGCCTTTTTCATGATTTCATTCATCACTTCTTGTTGGCGACTGCCTCTAAGGATGTCGTTATCACCTTTTCTTGTTCTAGCAAAAGCTAATGCTTCTTCTCCAGTTAAATGTTGACGTCCTTCTTTTAAGTCAATAACAAACTTCCCTTTTGCATTTTGCTCCTTTATATCGTATGGAACATCAACTTCAACACCACCTACGGCATTAACAATATCTTCAAATGCGGTAAAATCAACTGTTATATAATAGTTGATAGGAAGCTCCATCAAGTCTTCGACCGCATCAATTGCAGCCTCTGCTTCTCCAAATGAATATGCAGCATTTATTTTCGTCATTCCTTCAAACTGGTTAGGTATTGACATATATGTGTAAGTATCTCTTGGAATACTTACCATACTAATATCTTTATTTATTGGATTAAAAGTCATTAAAATCATAGCATCTGTCCTGGTAGAATCTAATTGTCTATCATCATCATTATCTACTCCTAGTAGTAATATTGAAATCGGATCTTTTAACGGGTCTATATGTCTATTTTCTTCAACTTTTTTTTCTATAGGGGTATATGAACGTGAGAGCAAATTGTTCGCACTTGTCAACACTCTCGCAGCATAGCCCACACCCGCCAAAATCAATCCTAATATGATAACTACCACAATTTGCCAAGGTTTTATCTTTTTATTTTTTTTACGACTATTTTTATGTAGCTCTGAGCGCGTTTGTTTTTTATCATCTTTGCTATTTTTTTGCATTTTAAGCCATCCTTTAATATTAATTTCTATATTATAGCACAACTTTAGCTACTTAAAAAGATATGTTAAATCCTTAACATAAAATTATATTTTGATATTTGGTTTGTTTCTATAGTTAAGGTATAATAAAATTGATATGACGAAAGTAGGTAAACTATCATGAGTTTTACAATGAATCTGTTCTTAAAACTATTATTAACTGTCACTATGGCAGTTATCTTAACTCCAATTATTCGTAGATTAGCCTTTGCAATTAACGCCGTTGATTTACCAAATGAACGACGTATCAATAAAATACCAATGCCTTCTGCTGGTGGACTTGCTATATATATTAGCTTCTCTCTTTCTTTACTGTTTCTTTTTTCCGATATCATTGATCGTACTGCTTCATTGAGATTAATCGCTGTTAGTGGAATTGTCGTGCTTACTGGTCTATTAGATGATATTTTCGAGCTAACTCCTAGACAGAAAATGTTTGGCACTTTAGTAGCTGCATTTTCAGCTTACTTTTTTGCAGGGATTAAGTTTGAAACGATTAACATTGGTAGTCTAATTGAATTAAATTTAGGATGGTTTAGCTTACCGATTACCATCTTTTGGATTGTCGGGTTTACTAATGCTATCAACTTGATCGACGGTCTAGACGGTCTAGCCTCTGGCGTTTCAGCCATTGCACTTACTACTATAGGTATTATTGGTTATATTGCAGTAAGCTCTGGAGGTGTACTCATTCAAGTTCCAATTATGATTTTCGTGCTTGTTGCAAGTATTATTGGTTTTCTTCCATACAATTTTTTTCCGGCTAAGATATATCTCGGTGATACAGGTGCTTTATTTTTAGGTTTTATGATAGCCATTTTGTCACTTCAAGGTCTTAAAAATGCAACATTCATTTCACTCATAACACCTTTAATTATTTTAGGGGTTCCGATTACTGATACTTTTTACGCCATTATTCGTCGGACCTTAAACAAACAATCTATTTCAAATGCTGACCATATGCATTTACATCACCGTCTTATTTCTTTAGGTTTTACTCATAGAGGAGCAGTATTAATGATTTATGCACTTTCCTTTATTTTTTCTTTTGCTGCTATACTCTATTCTTTTACTAATATCGTGGCTAATATATTTATGGTTTTATCACTTTTATTAGCTATAGAGTTATTCGTTGAACAAATTGGACTTGTAGGGGAAAATAGACAGCCTCTCTTAAATGTTTTAAAATTCATAGGAAATAAAGCTTATCGAAAAAAAGTATTAGAAGAATATAAAAAAAAAATGAAGACTTTAAACTAGTCTTCATTTTTTTGCATTTTTTTCTTCACATCATGAAAAACAGATTCTCTTACTTGTATTTCTCCTGAGGTATATTCTTCCGCACTAGCATTTAAAATACCTCCTATGATAATCACACTGGCTGCAAAATTAAACCATAGCATGACAATGATGAAA
>DATBUC010000066.1:0-2640 GCA_036516515.1 Erysipelothrix sp.
ATAATTTGTTTCCTCTGTATTCTCTTTAAGATAACAGATAATTTTTGTTCCATGGTTTTCTTTTTCCGCTTCTTCTATTTGATAACCATCTAAGCCACTTGAGCTAAATTTATAAGCAGTGTCTTCGCCATAAGCTTTGGAAATTACTTCCACTTTATTGCTCACCATAAATGCAGAATAGAAACCAACACCAAATTGTCCAATGACATCTACCGGGTTATTTTCATCATTTTCTAATGCTTCTTTAAAAGCATGTGAGTCACTATTAGCTATCGTACCCAAATAGTTTTCCATATCTTCTTGATTCATCCCAATACCATTATCTGAAATAGTAAGGGTACGCTTCTCTTTATCTGCCTCAATAATGATTTTCATATCATCTTTATCGATACCTAATTCTGTATCTTGTAAAGCTTTAAAATAAAGTTTATCCGAAGCATCACTTGCATTTGAGATTAACTCTCTTAAAAATATTTCTTGATTTGTATAAATAGAGTTAATCATTAAATCTAAAAGTCTTTTTGACTCTGTCTTAAATTGTTTCATAATTAGCCTCCTTAGCACTCTTGTGTTGTGATTGCTAATTATATTTTAACCTAAAGATTTATTTTGTCAAATTATTCTTTAAAATCAGTAATAATCAACCATCTAATGTACTGTTCTGCCTTGTCATATTTTACCTGTAACTTTGCAGACTTATCGTGTTCAAAAGTATAGGTATCATATACTTCTCCTTCAGATAAGGTATATTCGCCATAGACAGAGATAACATCTTGAATTGTCGAGTCTAGATTAATGCCTTCCTTCAATGTCAAATCAGTTGGGATATCGCCACCAAATTCTCTATTTTCGCTACCTATTTGCGCAATCATTGCATCTTTCATCGGTATTTTACTATCAGTATTGTTATAAAACATTACTTCTATAATATAGGATCCTTTTCTTAAAAACTTTTTTCCTACATAAGTATTCGGTTCTAAGTCCATATCAATATCAGTATTGACTTCCCAACCGTTTTTTTCTAATGTTTCATATTTAACAGGTAAGCGGTAGTTAATACCATCTAAGCTAAACTTTGTTTCATAAGATTTATTCACAACTTCATTTTCTTGCTCGGGATTATTTTCTTTTTCTGCATTATCAGTGAGACTACACGCTGATAATAACACTAACGAAAGCGCAATTGTCAATATAACCTTATTTTTCCTCATTTGGATCAACATAAACATCAGTTCCTACGCCACAGCAATACCCAATACGATTGTCATTAGCCGCTTGTATCAATTGACTTTTATCTTGGATATGACTGAATAATTTTTCATCGAGATTAAACCAGTCTACAACATCTGATACTTTGGGATATTCACCTGAAAGTACAATTTCATCATTTACTTTAAAACAAGGTAAAATCATTCCTTTTTCAAATTCTTTGCCATCTTTCCTTTCATCATATCTAATGACATCAACGTTATTTTCTTTAAGAACAGATACAATACTATTAAAACGTTCTCTTTCCTGATCTTTTTCTATGCCTAAAAAACTACCTAGGGATTCTTCTTTTTCATATGCTTTTAACATTTTACCATCCTCCTAATATATATATCATAACACTGTTAGAAAGCTACATCAAAGACTAATTAATTGGTATAATAGAGATGAAAGGAAGATAAAATGACGGGTGAACAAAGACGAGAAGAAATTCTCCTAAGATTGAACGCTGAACTCAAAGCAGTACCTGCCAGAGTTTTAGCAGAACATTACGGTGTTTCAAGACAAGTAATTGTTGGTGACATTGCACTGCTAAGAGCTCAAGGAGCCAATATTATCGCTACACATCGTGGTTATATCATCAAAAGAGAAGCAGATGATAAAATTCTCAAAACAATAGCAGTTAATCATAACAAAGATCAAACCAGGGAAGAACTTGAGCTTTTAGTTAATTTGGGAGCTCAAGTTGTTGATGTGACAGTCGAGCATCCAATTTACGGGCAAATTACAGGACAATTAAATATCCAATCCCAAGATGATATTGATGATTTTTTAGAAGAAAATCCTGAGTTACTTTCATCTTTGACCGAAGGAACTCATATTCACGGTATCTACTGTAATGATGAAGAGCACTATAAAGAAATTACAAAACAATTAAAAAATCGCGGATTTCTCTACGAGGACTAGGTGTCTTGACACCTAGTCCTCTCGCCTTTATAATGCATGTAGTATAAAGGAGCGATTTTATGAACAAATCAGTCAAAAATATGTCACTTACAGCACTACTTATTGCTATGGGAATAACGATTCCAATGGTCATGCCTAAAATTACAATTCCCCCTGCATCCTATACCCTTGCAAGTCATGTACCTGTTTTTATATCAATGTTTATTTCTCCCTACGTTGCAATAGCAGTTGTTTTAGGAACTGCATGGGGATTTTTTATGACCACTCCACTTGTTATTGCCCTACGTGCACTCTCACATATTGTTTTCGCTTTTCTGGGCGCCTTATACATAAAAGATCATAAGACTATATTACAATCGAATGCTTCTTTTTGGGGTTTTAATATAGGTATTGGCATAATTCACGCCTTCTTTGAAGCGATTGTTGTTTTATTTTTTTACACCACTTCTCAAGCACCGATGCCTA
>DATBUC010000067.1:0-3941 GCA_036516515.1 Erysipelothrix sp.
ATAAAATACATAGGAATTTCAATAGATGGTACTAAAGTGGGTAAAGGAAATTCAGCTTCAGCGCGTTCTAATTTATTTTGATTTTTTATGATGCCAATGAGAAGTTTAAAACTATCCTTAAAATTATATTCTAAACTAAAAAGATGGCCTTGGATCATTTTGGCTGTAATATTAATTTTTCTTGCTGCCCCTTTATATTTATGAACATATAAGCGCGGTGCAAGCCGTTTACCTTTTTTGATTTGTGGTTTAATTTTTCTTAGATAGCGCTTTTCACTGGGCTGATTTGCCTGCACTAGCAAATAATCTAAAATGGCTTTTTCATTCGTAAGAGAATCAGCGACTTGACCTACACCAATATAAGCCCTATAAAGATCAGGTCTTTTTTGCGCTGCTTGTAAACCCAAATATGTGCCATATGAGTGCCCCAATAAAATAATTTTCTGCTTATATTTTTGCTTTATCATTTCTGATAAAACAAGTAAATCATCGACTAGAAGCTGGGCATTTAAATCTTGATAAGATTGAAAGCAATTATATGATTTACCACAGCCTCTTTGATCATAATGAATGATCGTAAAATGTTTTTCCAATTGCTTTTGATACTGCGTAATAAAAGGTATATCACTATTACAAGGGCCACCATGAACAAAAAGAATAATCGGGTTATCTTTGTTATAGGAACGTATTAATAGGCAATGAGCTGCGCCATTTACATCGACATAAGACAGTTCACTGATCGCATTGTCTCCTTTTATCTGTTTCGTTTTTGTTGGCCTGAAAAAACCAAGCATAATGAAAAATAATAATATTTTTAAAACCATGTTCTCGCCACCTTTACGGTATCTACCTCTATTATACGCCTTTCAGGGAGCGATGATAAATATTTGCAATAAAAAAAGAATACATAATCGTATTCTTTTCATCAGACAGTTAAATCAATAACGCGATCAAATTGATCTAAATACTTTAAGTCGTGGGTAGCAACAATGACTGTTTTACCTTCTTTAGAAAATGCTTTGAGAATCTTGTAGACCAGGGCTTCATTTTCTTCATCAAGGTTTCCGGTTGGTTCATCAGCAAGTATCACTTTTGTATCACGTACCAAAGCTCTTGCAAGCGCCACCCGTTGTTGTTCACCCCCAGAAAGTTCATCCACGGGACGATTTTCAAACCCTTCTAAGTCAACGATTTTGAGCGCCTCTAAAGCTTTGTCTATGTCCGCTTGTTGATCTTTAAGTAATAAAATATTATCGATGACCGTTTTATCATACATCATCGCATAGTTTTGAAAAATAAAAGTTACTGTGTTTTTGAGATAGTTTCTTAAATGCTTTCCTTTTAAATCGCCTAAATCAATGTCATCGATACATACTTTCCCTTGATCATAGGGTTCGATTGCACCCATAATATTAAGTAAAGTCGATTTACCACTGCCAGACTTGCCAATGATCGCTACCATTTCCCCTGCGTTAATCGTTAAATTAAAATCTTGAAAAAGTGTTTTTGTACCAAACTGCTTACTTAAATTTTCAATTTGTATCATGTTATACTCCTTTAAGTGTTTTCACTATCGTTGTATTGAAGCGCTTTAATGTAAAATGAAGCACAATCATATCAAGCAAAATATAAAATACAGCAATCACTACAAAAGGTGACCAAAAGAGCCAAGCAAAATATCTTATCTTCACCAACGCTAAGACCAATAAAGATCCAATAACTTGTAATAAGAGTAAAGGCATAAAGTGTCGCCCAAGCTGATCACCATAGGCCCACTTTACTGCATAGTTTCGTAGGTTTTCTGCAAATGAAAATTGGTAAGTTAAAATTGTTAGTAAGATCAGCCCTAAAAGATAAGTAAAACCAGAAATAACCGTGTTCAACATCTTTTGATTTAAAGTACTGATTTCGCTTTGGATGCGTTCGCTTTGTTCAAGTAAAGTAATTTCTTCACCATATAGATCAGTTAAAATCGTCTCAACATCGGCTAGATCCGCTTTATCTTCTAGATAAAAATGATAATCTAAAATATGACTTGTCGGTTCATTTTTAAGCAAAATAAAATGATCTAATGCTGTCGGCGCAAACGTTTCATAATCATAAGTAAGTACAGGTGTAAGTTTTACATCATCATCTATCAGGACAATTTTCGCATGAGCACAATCAATTTGCTGTGCTTCACAAAAAGCTTGATCACTTAAAACCCGTTTATTAAGTGTTTCTTGCATATTTTCCTTAGTAAAAATCATCACTTCATCGTCGCTGTCCTTAGAATCAAGCAATTTTACACGCTTCAAGTATTGATCGTTCACTTGAATGATTGGGATTTCACTGTCTGATATTAATTGAAAATATTCAAAAGATGGCAATTGATTCAAAGAAGCTTTCAATTCATCTGATAAAGCCAGTGATGTTTCTAAATATTGACCTTCTAATTTGACTAAATAAACATTTTCAAAATAAGGTAATTTTTCTTTTACCAGCGCTTTTTGCTCACGTAAAGATGACAGCTGGATTGTGACCATAATCAGTTTAAAAGATAATACAGCCACAAAGATAACGCGTAAAATGCCCAAGATAGTAATCGTCCATTGTTTCTTACGATAGCCTTTTACAAACGCCAAATAGTCAACATCTCTAAAACTCATGACAATACCATAGGAAAACAAAGCAAAGACAAACAGCAAGATGATAATTCCCAAACCATAAGGCAGTAAAATCTTCATAAAAGTATGCAAACTTGAGCGCACAAATATACCATAAAGTAAGAGATAAACAAGCAAGCCAATAATTATAATTTTTTTAAAAGCCTGCTTAAATTGAGACTGCAAATATTCCCTTTTACTACTCCCATTCAATAAATAAATTGCTAGATTACGCTTATCTTGATACCAATATGCAATCAATGAGAGGATACTCAGTAACAGCAACAATGGTAATATAATAAATTGAGCGCTCTCGTAAAACAAATGCGAGAAAAATCCCATGTTCAATGCTTCAGGACTATTTACAACCTCCGCAATGATCAGCGGATCATCCTCAATCGCTTGTTGAAAAGCACGCATACGCCCTTCATGTGGCGTAAATATATCCAAAACACTATGATCAGAAATTTCTAATTTTTCCCATGAAACAAAAATCGTATTCCCCGGTAATTGCAAATGGACCCCCGCTTTAGGATCACTGGTAATGGGATGATCAAAAGCAGCAAACTGCACCGCATCCATGGGTACATTAAGCGTTTCAATCTGATCAAAATAAATATCATCATGCACTGCCCAAGCAATCCGAACCATTTGCCCCTCTTCATCATATTGAAATTGCAACGCATTGATTTGATATTGTTCTAATAAATCTTCAATGCTTGTTTCTGAGTTATTTTCAATAATTGATAAGGTCCTCACAGTATCGTCTTCACGATAAGGTGCCGTAATGGGTTTTAATAATTCACTTACAACAAAGTTACGAGAAACAAAAAACAAGAGCATCATTAATAAGGCCACCGTCAAATAAAAGATTTTTTTCATGTCCGCTCCTTTCCTAAATCTGTACTTATTGCCTTGATTAGATTATTTAAAAAAACATACCATTTTTTATAAATTAAAACAAATCATAAACCACTTAAAACATAGCGCACCTTATTTTAAGTGAGCTTTTATTTCTTTAAACCCTTATTTTAGTTCTGTTATGAAGTAATCTATTAAATTGTATTTTTTTTGTATTTTTTATTTAGATGAGGTTTTCTCACTTTAAATAAAAAAAGAACCCGTTTTCACGAGTTCTTATAAGATGATTATTTTACCAGACCGATATAAGGTGCTAGGGAGATGATGATCGCTGAAGTGATGAGTAAGACGGACATAATCCTAATCATGAATTTTAAGTAGCGATCGTAAGGTACATCGAAAAGTTCAATGGTTCCCATTAAGGTTGCACCTGGA
>DATBUC010000068.1:0-7628 GCA_036516515.1 Erysipelothrix sp.
TTGCTATAATCTAAATCTTTTGGATCACGTACAAAATAATACTTTTTACTCCTAGGATTTGCCCAAGGCTTAGGTTTCGTTTCTTTTACTGCTTTATTATTTAACTTGCCTTTGCGCAATGCCAATAACACTTCTTTTTCTTATAAGGTCTATATAAATCCTCCACAACTTGTAGGACACTTGCTTCATTAATAGCCTTTTTTAAACCTTCATCAAGCTTGCCCTGTTCCTCAATTAATCTCATTACTTCTTCCTTACGCGTATTAAGTTGTTGGATATACGCGTGTTGTTCTGAAATCGCTTGAATTTGTAGTTCATCTAAATTACCCGTTTGTTCTTTTCGATAACGCGCGATAAAGGGAATGGTATTACCATCCCCTAGAAGTTTTATCACAGATTCAATTTGCTTGGTATTTAAATTAGGTAACTTTGTTTTTATTTGATCTATTATCATAAATACTCCTTTATTTGTAGTCTCTCATATAACCTTCGTAAACAACCTCTGATTGTTGTAACAAACTCTCAAAGTCATGTGGTCTAACAATGTGTGGTGATTCTATTTCTTTAATGATGCCTGACTGCATTGATACATCAGCAACAAATGAAGAACAAAAATAATAGTTTTTTCTCAGTATTGGCTTATTTAATAAAACACCAAATAAACCAATGAAATTGTAATGGTATGCCTCCTTGTTCTCCACAAATCCTTGAATCATATAAGTTAATTTATCATAAACTTCGTCTTCGACTTCAACTTTTAAAACCATGCATCTTGTATTTGGAAATCTCTTATAAGTTCCTTCATTGAGTTCTTCCTCAACAAATCCACCAATGAGTGGATTATTCGGTTTTTTTCTACCAAAACTATATAATGTTCGCAAATCTTCATCTAATGAAATAGAAGCATGATTATAGGGTTTGTTGGTAAAAAATTTAATCGCTCTGGTGAGCGCACTACCTGTATCTGATAACACAATAAAAACACTTTTCATTTTATCACCTATTTCAAGCCAATTATTTCCTTTTTATCGTTTATACGCATGTTGATGGCATTTGGCTTTTTAGCCAAACCTGGCATCGTCATCATTGCGCCTAAAAGTACTATCACAAATCCTGCCCCTTGAGCAACGCGAATATCATCCACATGGACGGAAAAACCTTTAGGAACATTTCTTAATTTTTTATCATCACTCAATGAATACTGCGTCTTGGCCATGCAAACATACAATGATTGATCAATTGTTTCTAATTTCTCTTTTGCCTCTTTAGAGTAAGAAACACAATTTGCGCCATAAACTTCTTGGGCAATGATATTAATTTTCTTTTCTATTGTATCACTAACATCATACAAAAAGGAAGTCTCATGCCGTTTTTGAGTTTTTTCAACAATGGTTTTCGCTAAACCTATAGCCCCTTTGCCTCCTTGATTAAAGACATCAGTTATTTCTAGATCAATGCCTTGCTCAGAGGCAAGTTTTTCTAATAAATAAATTTCCTCTTGTGTATCAGTTTGAAATCTATTGAGTGCTACAATAACTGGTGGGCCATACTTTTTTAAGTGATTAACATGATGCAGCAAATGCATAAATCCCTTTTCCAAGGCAGCTAAATTTTCTTCTTCTAAATCCTGAACGGCTAAGCCATCTTGATATTTGAGAGAACGAATTGTCGCGACAAGCACAATCGCATCTGGGTTCAATCCTGCTTGCTGTGCTTTAATATTCATAAACTTTTCCGCACCTAAATCAGAACCAAAACCTGCTTCAGTTACGACAAAATCACCTAAACTCATACTCATTTTAGTCGCTAACACAGAGTTACAACCGTGAGCAATATTGGCAAAAGGGCCACCATGCACTATTGCTGGAGTTTTCTCTGTTGTTAATACGACATTGGGTTCTAATGCATCTTTTAATAAAACAGCCATAGCTTCTACGGCTTGAAGATCTTGCGCTGTTACAGGGTTACCCTCTTTATTATATGCAACGATGATTTTAGCAAGGCGTTCTTTTAAGTCATTAAGACTTTCACTTAACGTTAAAATGGCCATAATCTCTGATGCAGCCGTAATATCAAAACGAGAATTACGTTGGTAACGTTTGTCATTAATTTCTATATTTCTTAATGCACGGTCATTCATATCAAGCACACGACCCCAAATAACCTTATCTAAATCAATGTTTAATTCATTACCATGATAAATATGATTATCTAGCATGGCAGCCAATAGATTATGGGCTGAGGTAATCGCATGGAAGTCTCCTGTGAAATGGAGGTTGATATCATCACTGGGATGAATGCTCGCTTTTCCACCCCCTGTTGCGCCGCCTTTCATACCAAAACATGGCCCTAACGAAGGCTCTCTTAATGCAGATATTGCCCTATAACCAAGTTGATTCAACGCCATAGAAAGACCAATATTTACCGTAGTTTTTCCTTCTCCCGCAGGCGTAGGATTGATGGCCGTGACTAAAATAAGCTTACTATCGAGATTATCTTTTATAAGTTCTAGACTTAACTTAGCTTTATCTTTTCCATAATAAGCAACCAAATCATCATCAATTTTCCATTGTTTTAGCACAGTGCTAAGACTCATAGTTCATACTCCTTAACTGTTTTTTGACCAGTTGCAAGATAGGTGGTAAAACAATGATTTCAAAAGGAATTAAAATCATATACTTTACATAACGTACTTTTAATAAAGCCGCCATTGAATCGCCACCGAGCAAATGATTCCAATAAGTATTTAAAATCATATGTAAAAATAAATGTTTAACCAGTGTAATTCCAACTATCCACATAAAAGGTTTTTCCTTATCTTTTAATAATCCATATAAAAAGCCGGATAGAAATACAGTTAAACCGTACCCAATAAAATAAGGATAGCCTCCTTTAGGGAATAATAACTGACCTAACAAATCCGCAACAAATGCACTGGTCCCAGAAAAAACTGGTCCATGCATCATTCCGGCAATCGCCATCGGAATAAAGGTTAAACTAATTCTATTATTTAACGTCTGAATTCCTAAAAACCTTGTAAATACAATTTGCAATACTACAAACATAGACATGTGTGTTAACTTACGTGTCTTACTCACTTAAATCCCTTCTTTCTTTTGGATCCAAGCATTTTGATAAATGATCGCAACGGAGGCAATAACATATCGCGCATCTCTGCTTCGTTTTGCGGCAACTTCCCATCCACAAACACTTAACGCATGTTATCTACTTTGCTTGAATAAACATAGAATAACAAAAAACCACTCTGACATCAATTACAAGAAAAAAGATGAGTTAAACTAAATCACTACTCATCTTGTTTTTCTAATAGATTTATTAATGCTTCTTTTTCCTTTACAGGACCATCTGTATGTCTAAAAACGTAATTAATACAATAACCACAATAAACCACCCATGCAATAAACCATCCGGAAATCAGCATAATCATCAAAGAAGCAAGCGGGCCATAAATCGTTTGGTAGTTAGAATATTGATTAATATATTGAAAAAACAGTCTTCCTAATAATGATAAGGTAATTGAAGAAAAAACCGAACCATAAACAACATCCCGGAATCCAGTGTAGCGAAAACTTAGTAATTTATAAACAATAACAAAAAACACAAACATCAGTAAAGGCAGTACAAAACGATTAATATAAGGGAAATAACCCATTAAAAATGAGACAAACCCAATCCCAAGAATAATAATCACAAAATAAATCATTGCAAGTATTCGTAAAACAAAGTTATTAACATTTACATTATCCACAACGCTACTTCTTAAGAGAAATGAATAGATACTCTTTGACGCAACCCATATGCTCACTCCTAATAATGAGACTATAAACCATTTACTTGTCATTTCTGATGCTTGAATGTAAGAAACAAATGGTAGAATTAGATCCTCGGGTATATATCTTTGTAGTAGTGATACAATTTGATCAACATTGTAAACATAAGTCCCCATATAAACGACCATGATAATTAGTAGTGGTGCCACCCCGGTAATAATAGAATAAGCCAGAGCATAGATGAACAAAGTACTCTCATTAGTCGTCATCATCGTAGCGATATCTTTAATTTTTTCTTTCATAATATTCTCCTCATTGTAAAAGGCTGTTTCCAGCCTTTTTCTTAACGAATAGTATTTCCCCTTAACACTTATTACAGTCATTATACTATAAGTCCTTTAGTTTTGCATATCTCTACGCTTAAGGCGCACAACTTGACCTCTACATTGCTTCTAGCATACAATCATACTAAGAATAATAGGTGATAAAATGGAATATAAATATATCGATAACAACAGTGATAAAACACTTGTGCTATTTCATGGAACCGGTGGCGATGAAAATGTACTGCTTCCGATTGCTGCCCAAGTAGCTCCGGAAATGAATCATTTATCATTACGTGGAGATGTGGTAAGTTTTGGGAAAAGGCGTTTTTCTAAAGTCCGATATGAAGACGATCTCGTAGATGAACAAGATCTTTTTAATCGCGTTCCGGACCTTTATGACACAGTTATGAAACTTCACAAAAAGCATAATCTGGGTGAGATGTGGGCATTAGGTTTTTCAAATGGTTCAATGACTCTAACAGCAATGCTTATGAGTAACCACAACCCTTTTAAAAAGGTTGTTTTACTCAGACCTTTAAATTGTCAAACAGAATTGCCTTTGCCAAACCTAAATGGTATGCCGATATTAATTCATAGTGGCAAGCACGATGATATTACCCCTTCGATCTCAGCAGTCCATCTAGAGCACCGCCTCATTATGGCTGGAGCGATGGTAAAACATGAAATTTATCCTTTGGATCATAGAATGAAGATGAATGAAGTCCAAGACATTAGAGCTTGGTTTGAAAAGGAGCTAAATAAATGAACGCCTATGATATTTTAAAAAATAACGAGCGCTACGCAGTTGTAGGAATGCACGAAGATGAAAGCAAATACGCTCATAAAATCTATAAACTACTTAAAGAAAAAGGAAAGAGCGTCTATGGCCTTAATCCTAAATTCACTGAAATTAACGGTGATAGAATCTATGCTGATTTAAATGAATTAAATAAAGAAGTCGATGTTGCTGTTTTTGTTGTTAATCCTAAAATTGGCATTCACATGCTAGATGATATGAAAAAATACAACGTATCTTATCTTTGGATGCAACCAGGATCTTTAGACGAAGATTTTAGAAAAAAAGCTGAGTCAATGGACCTTAAAATTATTGAAGCTTGTGTTCTTGCAGTTTACGCAATTCATGACAGGTAAATAGAAGAGGGATTATTGTGATTAGAAGACGATTTATTTACTCGATACGATAAAAAGCAAGCACGTATCGAGGTTACCTTGCAATTTATCGTATCGTTTAAACTTTAAAACGAAAGGATAAATAAAAATGAAAACGAAAAATGACTTATTAAAAGAATGGCAACTTGCTTATAATACCCCCTTTTCAGGTTGGGACTTTTCCCTGCTAGAAGGACATTGGCGTCTTGAAGATTTACCATGGAATTACGACATGATTATTAAAAAATATATAATGGATGACCAGCGCATCTTGGACATGGGGACTGGCGGTGGTGAATATTTGCTCACGCTTAAGCACCCAAATCATAATACATCGGTGACAGAAGGATATCTGCCCAACTACAAAATTTGTGTTGAAACATTAGCACCCTTAGGGATTGAAGTAAAATTTGTTGAAGAAGATGACAAGTTAGCTTTTCCTAATAATTACTTTGATTGTGTCATAAATAGACACGAAAGTTATGATTTAAATGAAGTTTATAGAGTATTAAAACCTGGGTCCTATTTTATAACGCAGCAAGTTGGCTACAAAAACAACCAAGACTTAACGATTCAATTATTAGGAACAGATTTCCAAAGAAATGAAATGAATACGCTTGCTGTACAACGTCATTTAGCAATCAATGCTGGTTTCACAATCATTGAAGAGCAAGAGTCTTTTGCAAAAATGAGGTTCTATGATATCGCCGCTTTGGTGTACTATGCTAAAATAATTTCTTGGGAATTTCCAAACTTCTCAGTAGATAATCACTGCAACCACCTTATGCGTTTGTATCATAAACTAGAAGAAAAGGGATATATTTCTTCGACTGAACACCGTTATTTATTAGTACTTAGAAAATAATAATTAAAAGCCATGACGGATGAACTCATCTTTCATGGCTTTTTTTCTGCATAATGTCGCGATATTCTAACGGACTCATCTTAGTATGCTCCTTAAACACATGATGAAACGTTTTTCGAGAGTTAAAGCCAGAAGCATGGGCGACGTCACTAATTGGTTTTGAGCTTGTAGTGAGTAACCACTTCGCTCTATTTATTCGGAATTCATTAACAAATTCCATAAAAGTTTTATTTGTATGCTTTTTAAAAAAGCGTGAGAAGTAAGAAGGACTGTAACCTACTAAACTCGCCATTTTATTCAATGAAATATCCTCGTGATAATGTTGTTCAATATAGTTGTATACAATATTTAATTTATCAATAATTTCTTGGTTGTTGACTTTACTATTAATTAAACTATCATGCTTTTCTTTTGGCACTTCACGCTCAAGTATGACCAACATATGATAAACAATCGATCTTACCATATATTTATAGCCTTTATTTTTACTGGATAATTCTTTATGCAACCTTAACATGAGGGAGCCCATGTCCTTTTGCGTCTGGCGATCCCAATTTTTACTATGTGGATTAATCGTTTGAAATATTTGGCTCACATTATTTAATAAATCATCATTATTTTTTCTTTCTTCAAACATGTGCGGCTCAATTAAAAAAACAAGTCTCTCACTCCCAGGAGAAGAAAGGACATAGTGAATCAAACCACTATCTATGATGTATATTTCACCTTGGGAAATATTTATTATTTCATTTTCTACACCAATCGTGAGGACCCCTTCAATGACATAATAAAATTCAAAAGCTTTGTGCCAGTGAGGCGAAGTTAAGATATGTCCTTCTTGATGATAAAAAGTAATGGGAAAGTCTTTTTCATAAACCGGTATCTCTAGAAATTCTTTCATCAAATCACCTTATTCTTATTATACAGTTTCTATGTTAAAATTCATGTAATTACGTTATGATTAAAACATTAGAGGTGAGTGAATGAAAAAAATTATAACCATTGATACAAATCGGAATCAATTTGAATTAGTACCCATTGTCCTTGATAGATTAGGACATATATCACATGTAGAGAATCCTGATAAAGTCAAATTTGAATTATTGGCTTTAAAAGGAATTGAGGCGTATATCGGCCGTGGATTTGATTTTGGTAAAATTCCAACTGAACCAAAGGATCTTGCATACGACTTATTAACCGATGAATTTATTGAAAGCGATATCTTTTATTTACGTTTTCCAAAGCAACAAGCTGGAGACTATACGCTAAAGCTTATTTTTAGTACTGGAGAGTTTTACGAAATCAACATAAAGGTTAACGAATTTGATAGTCTAGAACAAAATAATTTTTCATTAAACTTATGGCAATATCCTTATACCAGTGCTCGATATTATAATTTAGAACCCTTCTCAAAAGAACACCAAAAAGTCGTCGAAAACCACTTACGATGCTACTACGAAAGTGGTGGTCGTACTT
>DATBUC010000069.1:0-2528 GCA_036516515.1 Erysipelothrix sp.
AGGCTACAGATTTGCGGTTATAAGGCTACAGATTTGCGGTTATAAGGCTACAGATTTGCGGTTATAAGGCTACAGATTTGCGGTTATATGCTACAATCATTTTTTAAGTAGCTTAATTGTGAGGTGATAACCAATGGGAAATGAGCTTGTAATCAAATCGAATAGCTTAGTTGAGGCTAGTTATACGCTTACTGTTACAGAGTTTAGACTTCTGCAAATGATCTTTGCAGACGCTTCAAAATATGATGATACATACGGTTTTTTGCCGACTCATGAATTTATAGTCCATGCAAAAGACTATGCAACAACCTTTAAAGTGGATATTGATACGGCGTATACAGCATTAAAAGATGCGACAGATCGTTTATTTGATCGATATTTCACTTATGAGCGCATATATGCAAAACCAGACAAGATTGAGTTGGTGCATTCAAGATGGGTGCAGAAAGTGGCGTATTCTCGCTCAAATGGTCATGTATCAATTCAGCTTACGTCTGATGTGATAGATATGATCGGAAAACTAAAAACTTGCTTTACTCAATACAAGATCAAGCAAATAGCTAATTTAACGTCAATATACGCACTCAGGCTGTATGAATTGATTATTCAATGGTCATCTACAAGAAAAACCCCAATTTTTGAAATTTCAGAGTTTAGAGAGAAATTAGGGGTATTAGATGGCGAATACACTCGAATGAATAACTTCAAATCAAGAGTCCTTGAACCTGCAATCAATCAGATTAATAAAAACACCGACATTATCGTTGTATGCAAGCAACATAAAAGCGGAAGATCTATAACGGGATTTTCTTTTAGTTTTGGTGCTAAAAGAAATGAAATAGAAAGAGATCCAAATACTAGGGATTGGGTTGATGAATCAAGCTCTACTGTAACAACGCTATCAGACATTAAAGCAATGACAGAAAAAATGACCAGTAGACCTAAAAAGAGAAAAGTAATATCTCAATATGAGGCTGAAAAATTAGCGATGCCTGGAGAAACATGGGAAGATCTTTTAAAGAGAATTAGTAAAGATTACATAGTGAAAGATCTTAACTTTAATAAACCACGTTAAAAGGATTAAATATGAAAAAATGCGAGTTGTGTGGGGCTGAAAAAAAAGATTATCACTCTCTTTGTACTGATTGTGATAATCGATTAGAGATTTCAATTCACTATTATTCTTTAAGTGAAGATGAAAGAAAAAAATACAATAAGGATTACATTTTAGATCAGGAAGACATAATTAAATTTTCTTCATTCTAGTTTCCTTATTAGAAGATTGAAGCCCTTTTTAAGGGCTTTTTATCTATCCATCTCCCATAAATTATCTTTTTCTTGTGTTAGCGTTTGCTCTTTGAATTCTTTAATAGCTCTCTCATTTCGTTCAATAAAGAGTCTTTCTTTTTCTCTCTGATCTGGCTTTCCATTATCAATTTTTGATAATGCTCGTTCTCTGTGTTCAAAGCTTGATTTAATTTCAACAATTCCTGATTTGATTCCATCAGTTTTGAGATCTGATCCTGATTTTCTTCTTCTATAGTCATCAATGTTTTGCTTAATTGATTCGATTGTATCTTTAATTCTGCTAACTCCAGTGTTGATTGATTCGCTAAATCCAACTCTCTCAAGGACTCCTGAAGCATACTCTTTAAATTGCTCAATTCGCTCTCTAATTTCAAAAGCTCTTCGTTTATTTTCTTCAACTCTTTTGGCTCTAACCTTATCAGCTCTCTCAACCTCTCTAATGATTTCATAGCTTAATCTTTCTTCTCCATCTGTATTTTGATTAGTATTGATTTGTTGGTGTCCGTCATCTGCACTTTTTGATTTTTGGGAATCAATAACTGTAGATAATCCTCTTTGCTTTCGACTGCTAATTGATTTTTCTTCAATGCCTCTTTCATTGTAATAAGGCTCTTTTCTGCTACTTTTATATTTTGATAGTCTATTAGCTTGTTCTGATAGTCCTTGTTCAAATTCTGTAATGACAATTCTAGGTTTTGAATCTCTTCTTTTTCCTTCAAAAGCCTCTTTGTTGTTTGTGTCCCTATCAAGATCAAGAAAACCACTATTGCTATCAGGGCTAGAAAAAGAATCCCTGTTATTCCGTTCATGATCGACTTTCTGTAAATCAGTTTTTTTATTGTTAATTGATTCTCTCTCATTAGTGAAAAAAGCTGTTCCTGACTCTCTTTCGCTATGCCCGTCATTGAGTTCCAGTCCTGCTTTACTTCTTGAGATGTGTTTTTTATATTCCTTAATATTTCGTTCTTTTCTAATTTCAATTGCTCGTTGATATCTTGCAAGCTCTTCTTCGTTATTTCTTCCGCTTGTTGAGTTATCTCTTCTTGTTGTTTCTCTTTCGCTTTCTGTAATATTTTTTGATAATCCATCGCCGTTTTCTTTGTAGAATCGCTCACTATAAAACTCCCCTCTTAACCTAATATTCCGCCCCCCGTTGGGGTTTTTAAAAGAAATTGCTTCTGGTGTAACTCTGCTTATTCCATAAGCTTTATCTAATAGAT
>DATBUC010000070.1:0-2646 GCA_036516515.1 Erysipelothrix sp.
ACAATATCATGAAATGATTTATAATATTGAATCCGAATTTAAGCAAAGTCAAAATGATTTACAAATGCTTACGAAGCTTTACCAATTCATTGGTCCCCACTATGAATTTATTAAGTTATCGATTTTATCAGAAGATGGCAATTTACAAATAAGTACGCGGAAAATTCCAGATTCTTATCAGCTTCCTAAGTATAAGAATTGGGGTATATTTAGAGAATTAAGCAAGAGCAGTGAAGTCGTGTATTATCCAAATGTTAATAAAGATGAAGATTTTAAAAATTCTTTTACAATTGCACATAAATTTGAACATAATGATAAAATTTATTATGCACTCATAGATTTTTCAACCGAGTATTTTCAAAATCTTATATTAGATTACAAGCATCAAGGATTTGGAACGCAACAGTTTATCTTTGTTGGGCCAGGGAAAGAAGTTCTTTATAATGATTCCCAGTACACAAATGCCATCACTTTTTATGATCAAATTTTTGTCGAAAATCGATTTAGTCCTACTAACTTTCGTCTTGAAGAAGGAGAATTACTCTTTACAGAAGGCATTATTAATGAGAAAACTCATATTGAAATTATAGGGTTAATGCCGAATGTTTATCTTCGTAATCAGGCGCAAGTAAATACATTATTAATTAGTTTATTAGTATTCGTGGCGATTATTGTAGGGAGCTTATTTGGGGTAAAATTAGGGAAGCAAATTACGGATCCCATTTTAGCACTTGCTCGTAATTTAAAGCGTACAGATCAAGATAATATAGACTATTTAGAGTTAGAACAAAGACAAGATGAAATTGGTTATATTGCTCAAGAAATCGAATCGCTTTTTACGAGACTGAACGAATCATATAATAAAAATCTTGAACAAGCAGAATTACTCAAAACATCGGAAATAAAAGCACTGATGTCGCAGATGAATCCTCATTTTCTTTACAATACCTTAGAAACAATTAAATGGAATGCACGTTTTTCAGGTAATCAAGAGATTGAGGATATTGTGACTGAACTTGGTTACTTGTTACATGAAACTATGAATCAATCAGAACCTTTAATTAGTGTAGAAAGAGAATTAGAATTTATTAAAAACTATATTAACATTCAAAAAAGACGCTATGGGGATAAATTTGAGTTTGTCCTTAACATTCAAGAGGAGTTATTACCTTATAAAATACCTAAATTTCTACTACAACCATTAATTGAGAATGCTATAATTCATGGTATTGAACCGAAAGATGATTCAGGAATAATTGAATTGAATGCGTGGCTAGATGAGAACTTTCTATATTTTTCCGTAGCTGATGATGGGGTGGGAAGTGAAGAAAACATAGCTCAGCTCGATAGCGATCATATTGGAATAAGGAACATTAATCATAGGATTAAATTGCACTATGGACCTGAGTATACATTAGATTGGCAAAGTAGTCCAAGGGAAGGTACAGTCGTGTACATAAAAATCCCTTATCAAAAAGGTGGTGAAAATCATGTTTAAAATCGTTATTGCAGAGGATGAGTTCATTGTTAGGAAAGGTCTAGTAGAAACAGTTGATTGGGAAAAAATTGGTTGTGATGTTGTTTATGCTGCAGAGAATGGCTTAAAGGCTTACGAGTATATCAAAGAGAATGATGTTAATTTATTGATTACAGATATTAGAATGCCGAAAATGGATGGCTTAAAACTGATTGAATCACTACTTACACTAGAAGATAAAAATTTAAGTTTTATTGTGCTCAGTGCTTATAATGAATTTTCTTATGCTCAAGAAGCAATAAAATTGGGTGTCATGGATTATATATTAAAGCCGTTCAAGGTTAACGATCTGCTTGTCTCAGTAGAAAAAGCTAAAAAAAATAAGGCCAAAGAGGATAAGTTAAAAAAATATATGATAACTGAACAAACATATCAAATTAACAATCAAGACATAATGCGTAAAATAATAAATATTGACGATATCCACGATATTCAACTCAATAAGATTGTTAGATTCATACACCATAATTATACAAATCCTGACTTAACATTAAGTGATATTGCAGATCATGCAGAGCTCTCACAAAGTCATCTTAGCAGAATTTTCAAACAATACTTCAAAATAAGCTATCAGGAATACTTGACCAATTATCGTCTCTTTAAAGCTTGTTATTTATTAGAAAATACAGATTTGAAGATTTATGAAGTTGCGAAATTATCAGGTTATCTAGACCAAAAATATTTTAGTTCTTTATTTAAAAAACACACAGGCTTTTCACCCTTGGAATATAAAAACATTAATCAAGGACGACAACAATTATAAATAGAACTTTGCTTGTTATCTCATGTTGTATTTGATATTATTGACAAAGCAAGGAGGCATGACCTATTAAAAACTTGATGAAACACTCATTTGAAACAGTGGAAAAAAACACAGATCCTAACAAACCATTACTGGTTGTTTTACGGGGATTTACTGAGATTATTAATCAATTTGATATGCCTTCTCCTTGGGAAAGGTTTCAAAGACATGACTTGTCAGGGAACGATATACGTTATATCCATGCCGAAGCATTACAAATATTATTATGGAGCGAAAAGCTTTATCAAAGAGTTGAAGGGGAAGCCTCCTCTCAGCTAGCAAATTGTAATGTTGTACATGATGGCAG
>DATBUC010000071.1:0-3420 GCA_036516515.1 Erysipelothrix sp.
CACGACTATAATAATCGGTTTCTTTTTCTTCTTTTTTTACACTTTGTAAAACGGTTAAAACATAATACGATTGATGAGTTTTATCTTTCTTTTGATACTGACTATAACGTGCTATACCTTTTTCTGATAATATATTAGTTATTTCGGAAAAAGGGATAGATAACGCTTCTAGTGACTGGATAGTTTGTTGGTCATCAATTTGATGGTGACGGTACCAACTCTTTTCTCCCCTACTAATAACCTTTGTTAGCCTTGTCATTGTCCGGTTCACTCCTTGTCTTAAATCAATAATGATTTTTTTGAGCGGCAATTAATGTAATAATCCCCCAATTTAATCGTTTAATTTTTTTTATAGTAAATGGATGAGATGAGATGAAACGAACTAGTTGTGGTAAAGAATAAAAAGTTAAAGCAGTGTGAGAAAGCCACCCGTAAAGTTCTTTTTCGTGAAAAAACAGCTTACTTATTACCGGTAAAACATACTTAAAATAAGCTTTAAATAAAAACAATGTAAAAAAATTACTAGGAGGAGTTATTTCCATACAGATAAAAACTCCTTGGGATTTCAGCACACGATGAACCTCCGTCATTAACTCGTGCTTCTGTTGAACATTTCTTAGACCAAAACTAATACTAACAAAATCAATACTGTCATTTTCAAAAGGTAAATGTGTTACATCGTCACAAATAAATAGCATATTTTTATGTTTTCTTTGATTCGCTATTTTTAACATTCTTTTGCTGAAATCAATTCCTACGACTTTTTTTAACGCAACTTTTTCCGCGATAATTTCTGTACAAATACCTGTACCACAACACAAATCAAGTGCTATTTCTGCTGTATAATCTACTATAAATTTGCCATACTCTTTATACCAATAGTTCATAAAACCTAATGTCATGCACTGATTTCTTTTTTCATATTTAGTCGCTAACCGATCAAAAAGTGACGGTAAATAAAAAGGTGAAGATGTTTTTTCTGTTTTTTCGATATCCACATAATACCTTCTTTCCTTAACGCTTAATTGAACCTTGCATTCCCTCCATGAAGTAACGTTGCACAAAAATAAATAAGAAGAGTGTTGGAATCGTTGTTAAAGCAATAGCTAGCATTTGTATATGATAATTTGTCTCATAAGAAGCTGTAGATAAACCAGATATTAACAAAGGTAATGTCGCCTGATCATCAGTCTGTAACATAATTAATGGAATAAGAAACGCATTCCAATTACTCAAAAAAGATAAGATGGTTCCTGAAGCAAAAGTACTTTTCATACTTGGTACAACGATTGCATAAAAAGTTTTAAATCCATTAGCACCATCAATTTTCGCCGCTTCTATGATATCGTCAGGAAAGAGTTTAAACCCCTGTCTGAAAAAGAAGATTAAAAAAATATTTGTGATAGAAGGAAAGATTACCGACCATGGCGTATTAACCAGATTCCATCCTGCCATCATTTTAAAAAGTGGCACCATTAGAGCAGCTTGTGGAACCATCATAATCATTAGTAAAACTGTATATATTCTCTCACTAAACTTGGTTTGATACTTTTCAAAGCCATAAGCAGATAAAGACGCAATCGCTAAACTCAGAACGACTGATATTACAGTTATTTTCAACGTATTGTATGTTAATTGGACAAAATCGTAAGTGGAAAATAACTCTGTAAGGTTTTGACTTAATTCTTTACCTATTGTGAGCTTGCCTTCGCCTATTTCTTTAGCCGAGTTAGTAGTGCTAATAAATAAGTAATATAAAGGAAAAGCCGAAACGAAGGATCCAAGCAAAAGGATAAAATAAAGACCTATCTTTTTCATCGTTTAATCCTCCTTTTATTTGCTAAATCAGTCGTTCCATAAAGTTGAAAAATCGAAAGAACTGAAATAATTAACACCAATGCCCAAGAAAGTGTTGCTGCATAATGGAAATTATTACCATAAACAAAAGAATGATTGTATATAAGTTGGGAAACTGTCATGGTTGCATGAGAAGGACCACCGTTTGTTAAATTGACGACTTCGTCGAATAATTGTAAAGTGCCAATAGTTGATGTAATAGACGTAAATAAGATGATAGGTTTCAACTGAGGTAAAATAAGGTGAAAAAATTGTTGACGTTTAGTCGCACCGTCTATAGCGGCCGCTTCAAATTGAGCCACAGGTAATTGTTGTAACGCCGAAAGATAAAAAATCATATTGTAACCAGTCCATCGCCAGCATAAAGCAACAATTACTACGAAACGGGCTCCGTTAACTGTTTGTAACCAATCTATTGGTTGTGCAATAAGATTCACCTTTATCAAAAACTGATTAATAACGCCATTGATCTGAAACATCATTTTAAAAATAGCCGAATAGGAAACGAGTGAAGTAACAGCAGGTAAAAAAAAGAAAAAAGTGAAGAATGAGCGTCCCTTAATCTGTTTTTGGTTTAATATATAAGCAATCATTAACCCTAAAAATAACATGAAGGGAACTTGAATTATCAAAAAGATAAATGTATTAAACAGTGTTTTGACAAAAACGTCGTCTGTTAATAATCGTTTATAATTAGCTAAAGTGAACACATTAGTTTCTTTCGTCTGAAATGACATAATAAAGGAAGCTAAAATGGGATAGATTAAAAATGTTCCTATAATAATGATTGGCAAGCTAATAAATAAATACCCTTCTGCTTTTTTATCCATGGTAACCTCCATTCTTTACTATTTTTGTTTCAGATAATACGTTTCCGCTTTTTCTAACGTTTCGTCTAGCGTTAATTGTTCATCATAATAGGGTTGTAAAACTGATCGAATCGCTTCTACAGCAATGGCAGTATCAGCATGATAATTGACTGATGGCACCTTTTCTGACCACTCAGAAAAGTCTTTATACACCATTTTATTTTGAAAATAATCATCTTCTTTTTTAAACCCCTCAACGTCTCTAGCAGGTAAATAAGAACCAATAGCAGAATGTTTTACCAATATCTCCTGATAAAACTTTTGATTTCCAGCATATACTTTTTTTAGAAAGTCGATGGCAATGTCTTTATTAGGCGCATCCTTTAGTACTACCCAACTCGCTCCACCTAAGTTAGAAAAATGTGTGGCAGTTTCTACATTTTCTAGTTTAGGTACCGGTACATAATTCCATTTTCCTTTAAACTCTTTAGCTGATTTAATCGTTGGGATAAACCATACCCCCGATATAACAACGGGTATTTCACCACTTGTAACTGCCCCTACACCCTCCGGGGAAAAGTAATCAACTGGTTTTACTAATTTTTTATCATGTAGTTCCTTTAAAACAGGGAGCATTTCTTTAAGAACCGCATTATTTTTAATGGTCACGTTCCCTTCGTCATCAAAATACCATTTACCAGCGGATTGCATGGCTATTTGTAAATAGTGCGTTGCCCTATTAGGGACAAAACTG
>DATBUC010000072.1:0-1562 GCA_036516515.1 Erysipelothrix sp.
GCGGAACAGAAAAATCACACGGACTCTGCGCGGAAGAAATAGCTTCAGTGTTAAGAAACTCCTTTAATATACTAAACAGGATTTTTATCACATAGGACTGATGGGATAAATTCATAAGATGATGAAAGTGAGAGTAATCTCATATTTATGGCTCTATGTCAAATCGTGTTGATGGACAATAATATTGATGAAAAAGTCTCAAAAATGAAATAGAATTAATTGAAGTGAGGGAAGAAATCTCTCGCTTTTTTATTTAACCTGAAAAACTTGATTTTGAATCAAAAAGATACGTCATTTGATATAGTAGAAAGTTTCGATAGCCGTAGGCCACACGTTTAATCACTTTAATTTTATTGTTAATGCCTTCTAAGAAACCATTTGAATAGGAGTATTTAAAAGCATTCATGACTCCTTGGGAGAATTTCCCAAATATCTTGAATTTATCTTTAAAATACTTTGGTAATTCAACAGGTATCTTTGAACATAACTCTAAAAATAGGACATAATCGTTGGTTCTATAAGCATACTTCAATTCTTGGATAAAATGATACGCTTTTTTTAATAGAGAACTATAAGAAAGTAACTCATCTACCAATTCGGTAGATGACATATTTCTCTTGAATAAAGGACGATAATAAAAGTGTTTATAGTTTAATTCAGAACTGTCCTTTAAAAGGAGTTTCCAATAACGCTTTAATCTTCGATACTGCTTTCCTTCCTCTTGATTGTGGCGTTTTAATTGATTCATTTCTTTTATTCTTAAGATGTTGAAAGAGCGGTTAATATGTTGAATGATATGAAATCGATCTGTAACGATTTCGGCGTTTGGAAAAACTGTTTTTAATAGTTGACCGTAACTTGCATTCATGTCCATGACCCAAAATCTTACTTTTAAACGTGATTTTCTGGAATACTTCATAAAGTAAGAAACCAACTTATGCAATCTTTTATCAGGTAAGATATCGATTATTTTTTTAGATGCCGCATCAGCACAAATAAAGCTCATTCCAGCATGACAATCAGAAGTAGAGCTAAACTCATCTACACAAAGAGCCGTGGGCAAGAAGTTAAAATTAGGTTGCTGATTATTCGTAAATGATACTAACACACGTTTAACAGTATTTTCAGAGACACTGTGGTATTCTGCGATTTTTTTACGTGATTTATTCTCTTTTAAGTCAAAGGCAATTTGGTATTTAAGCTGTTTAGAAATTTGACAATAGTCATCTACTAGAGAAGTAGAAGCACTGAAAGTTGATCCACAGTTTCTACAAAGGTAACGTTCTTTGTGAAGTTTCAGATAAGTTGGGCGACGTTCAACTTTAGGCAATTGACTAATGGTTTGATACGTTCCGTTTTTAACGGATTTATAACATCCACATTTCTTGCATTGCTTATCCTTATTTACTAATCTTCCTGTAATCATGTTAACTGAGCGGTTGTTTCTCGCTTCGCGAGACAACCAATCCTCATTAAAAATGAGAGAATCATCTGTTAAATTGAGTAGTTTTCTTGTATTATTATCCATAGGGGTATTCTCCTTTGTAATGTTAGTTATAGTC
>DATBUC010000073.1:0-7225 GCA_036516515.1 Erysipelothrix sp.
AATTAATTCTTGTAAATTTTTATGATAAGAAAAACTCATCATATCTATATCTACTGTGGCATCAATGGCTAAAGCTGCTGCCTCTTTACGATTTTGGGCCACACGGTGGTGAACCATTTCTTCAATAGAATTCCAATCGGAAATGATAATACCTTGAAAACCAATCGTTTCTCTTAAATGTTTTTTTAATAATTCTTTATGCCCACTCATTGGCATGCCATCAATTGTATTGAAAGATGTCATCACCAAGGCTACTTTGTCTTCAACTGCTTTTTCAAAAGGAGGCATATAGTCTTCTAATAACCTGATTCGTGATATATCTACTGTGTTTACTCTTTTCCAGCTTCAGCTAAACCGTAACCAATATAATGCTTAGCAGTAGCTGCCAGTGTGTATTGTGAGAACAATTCACCATCACCGTTTTGATAACCTTTTATCATAGCACTTGAAAACAGTGTGTTAATCAGAGTATCTTCCCCAAATGATTCCAACACTCTTCCCCATCTTGGGTCTCTTACTAAATCCATCATGGGAGAAAAAGTAACATGTAATCCTTCTAAACTTGCCTCTTTTGCCGAAATTCTAGCAATTTCTTGGGCTAAGTCTAAATTCCATGTTTGACTTAGCGCCAATGGAATAGGAAATATTGTCCTATACCCATGAATAATATCAGCCATAAAGAGTAGGGGAATTTTTAAACGAGATTTTTCTAAATATTTTTTCTGTACTTTTTCGACAGTCTCAGCGCCTGAAATTCCTAGAACTGAACCAACCATTGCTATTTCTTCATCTGTAATACCAAATTCTTCTTTAGGTCCCGTAATAAATGTTTCATCCTCTGAAAAGAAATCGGCAGACAATTGTTGTAATTGGCCAATTTTTTCATCAAGTGTCATTTTAGAAATTAAGTTTTTTATTTTATCATGCATCATAACACTCCTTACACCTCTATCGAAACGTTTCGATTAACTTATATTTTTATGATAGCACTTTCATTTTATGTTTACAAGTTTATTTATAAAAAAACCAAGCCTTTTCTATGCGCTTGGTTTTCTGTATTGAATATAAATTGTTTTATTTGAGATTTAACTTAATTAATTCTACTTCGCGTTTACCATATTCACGTTCGACAATTAACACTGAATCTTTGTCCGTGAAGAACAAATGTTTGTGTTCAACATCTTGAACTGTATCGGGATAATTTTCGGGTAGATAAGTGATACTTTTAGCTAAAATGGAGAATTCATCAAATAAAGCGCCCCCATTACTGACAGAATATACTTGCACCTTTTCATTCATAAGATGACGATAGAACTCATCAACATCGGTAAAATATCTACTTGTGGGAAACGCTCGTGATCTAAAATGAAACGAATCTGTGTTGTGAGAAACAACGCCTTCAGGAATAATCAAGGCAAAATCTTTGTCCAGAACTCTTTCCATCAAACTAAAATCAGGATTTAAAATGAGAATATTATAAGTTGTTTCTAATTCATCGACATGATTTTGCCAATCCTTTACACTGGCTTCTACTTCACTAAATATAATATAGTCTTCATCCAAGTCTACCAGTTTTAAAATCGGTACATCATAAGGGTCGAGGCTATCATCATAAGTTCGCACCATTTTTGATTCCATTGTGCGATTTTCAATACAATTAAAAGTTAAAATATAGCGATCTAAGTTCTTTTCAAAACTACTAAAATAAACTTTATCACCCTTTTGAATTAAGCGTGGGACATTCGAACTATTATAAATATGCCGATAGATACCTTTATGAATTAATTGTGAGCCTTGTTCTGAATAATGGTAAATGTAGAAATGTTCGCGATCACGATCAGCATAAGATAAGTAAATATCATCGCCCACAATCGCATAATCATTGAGATAAACTTCCGACTCATAGATATTAAGTTTTTCAATATTGAGAACTTCTTCAAAATGATCGCCCTTTAAGCGCCAAATTTTATGATTTGGATCAATCATGGCTTCGCCTACTGATTTTTCAATAAAATAAGCAGTATCATCTATCATCTTATGAAATACTAAAAAATGCTCATCTAATACTGGTTGGGTGATTTTGACATTTTCTGTATCGACTACTTCACCTGTAAACACTTCATCTTCTCTTCTGTTTTCTTGAACAATCTCTTTCCTACTATCATCAAAGCGGAAGTATTGCGTCAGCTTTGCAAGCTGCTTATGGGATTGAGCTGCAGTGTAAAACTGATTATTATAGTTAATCAACATAATAAAACCGAAGAAAACCATAATCATTACAGTAAGTAATTTTTTCATTCTAAATACCCCCTTGTGTGATAGTTTTTTACTTGCGTAGCAATATTAACACTATGGTCGCCAATTCTTTCTAATTGACCCAAGATATCTGTGTAAACACTACTTGCATAGGGATCATCACAGATATTGAGTGACATTCTCACAAAATGCCTTTCTTTATATTTATTTTCTATAATATCAAGATAATCTTCATCTTGCATTAAACGCTCATAGCCACTTAATTCATTGTTTTCATACATACTCAAACTTCTTTCTAGCATATCGAAAACAAGTTCATACATAATATTTAAATCGTCTAGGGCTTCTTGAGAAAATTTACCCTTATTGTCAAATGTCTTCTCATAAAATTCAATCAAATTGACCGAAATATCACCAATCCGCTCAAGATTATTCACGACTTCTAAATTACTCGTATAGGCTTGAGCGACTTGACCTTGTATACTTGATTCCTTAGCAATCTCAAGCAAGTAGTGGGTCAGGTTTTTATTTAATTCATTAATCATATCCTCCAACTGAATCACAACTTCATATTCTTCTTTATCGCCACTCATCAAGTAATTTTTACTTGTATAAAGCGCTTCACTGACCAAAGCTGCCATTTGAATCGTTTGTTTATAAGCGAGTTGTAAAGCCCCATCTGGGAACGTTTGGATTAATTGGTAATTGAGCGGTTCAATTTTCTTACGCTCTTGAATACGATCTTCACCAGGAATTAATTTTTCTAAGATACGAATACATAAGGGGATAAAAGGAATGATAAGTATGACCCAGGCTAAGTTAAAGACAAAGTGGTTAATCCCCACTGCCATCTCTGGTGAGCCGCCCAAGGCGTCATTAATTTTTAGTATTAAATTAGAATAAGGATTAATGATTAACATCGTCAGGAGCGCACCTAAAATATTATAAAGTGCATGAAACCAACCAGCCCGCTTTGTTGAAACAGAGCCGCCCACAGACGCTAAGACCGCCGTTAATGTTGTCCCTACATTAGAGCCAAAAACAAAGCCTGACGCTGCGGCCATGGACATGCCCCCTCCTGCATAGATTTTCTGCACAATGACAATGACCGCCATTGAGGAGTTTAACACCGCCGTACCAATCGTACCTGCCAACAAAGCAAGCCATGGATTATCTGACATCTTAACTAAAAAGGCTTCAAACTGGGGTAATTGTTGAAGGAGTAAGAGTTCATCGCCCATCAATTCTAACCCAACAAAAGTAATCCCTAAACCAAAGACAATTTGTCCCATGGTCTTGATCCGTTTTCGGGGCACAAATAGAATGACCATCGATCCAATAAAAACAAAATAATAGCCTAGATCTTCAATATTTAATCCTGTCATTAAAGCGGTAACCGTGGTACCCAGATTAGCACCAACTGAAATCCCAATCGCTTGCTGGACAGTCATTAAGCCAGCCCGCACAAGACTGATCGAAATCACAGTTGCGGCAGTTGACGATTGCATCAATGCTGTAATAATGGTTCCAACCAAAATAGCGGATAATAAATTACCGGTGTATTTCTCGATATAGTCTCTAATTTTAGGTCCTGCAGCTTCTTTAAAGCCATCACCTAATAATTTAATCCCGAGTAAAAACAGGCCAAAACCACCTAAAATTACGTTGAACTTAATATCGGAGAAGGAAATTGTACTCACCATAGTGTCTCTCCTTTCATAAAAGACAAAAAAACCATCACAAAGATGGTTTTTCTAAAACTGAAATTTTCCTGTTTAATCCATACATCTTTTAGCCCCCCTAGATGTAATCCTTATGTTTATTATAACATAAGAAAACAGAGATTAAATGGTAATTTCTTGCCCTTTATCTAATGATTTCGCTTTGTCATAAATCGCTTTAGCAACAACAACATCAAGGACAGCTGTTCCAACAGAATTGAATAGTGTAATTTGTGTATCATCTTGGCGACCCAATTGTGGCTCTAAAACAAGTTGACCTAATTCAATAAAGTCTTGTTCTTTTACTAAGTCTTGTGCCAATGCTTCCATCACATCCCCAGCTTCGGCAAATACACCTGAGAATGTATCAACAGCGAGAATATCTGCCTTTACAATCGCTTCAAGTGGTAATTCTTTCATATCTTTAGTGTATGAACCAATCCCGTTAATATGGCAGCCTGGTTTTACTAAAGAACCATCGAATACAGCAACAGGTGCTGTTGTTACAGCGGTGATAATATCTGCTTGCGCAATATCTGCATCGTTATCTTGGGAAATAAAAATTTCAACATCTGGAAATTTCTCATTCATACGATCTACGAAATTTTGAGCTAATTCTTTATTTAAATCCATCACCGCAACTTGTTTTAAATCACGAACAGTGATCATTGCTTCAAGTTGAGATTCTGCTTGTCCACCAGCACCAATTAAGACGGCAAAGCTGGCATCTTTTTTTGCAAGTAAATCAGTCGCAGCCCCTTGAACTGCTCCGGTACGAAGTTGGGTTAAATAGGTCCCATCTAAAAGTGCACTGACTTCGCCTGTTTCACCATCAAGTAATAACATCTGAGCAGGTACGGCTGGTTTGCCCAATTTAGGATTGTCAGGGAAAACGGAAACAATTTTAATCCCACTGGTATTGATTTCTGAAACATACGCTGGCATAAATAAGTTTTGTCCTTTTTGTGCTTCGATATTAGTTCTCAAAGGCACAGTAGATTTTCCTTCGGTATACATACGAAGTGCTTGTTTATCTGCTTCAATCGCCTCAGCCATTGAAAATACTGCTTGAATATCTTTTTTAGTTAAAAATAACATTATGCTCTTCCTTTCTTAAGTTCTTGGGCTAACATACTAATTCCACTATACGCTAAAACACCCGCAACAAGCCATTGTAATGCAGATACATTTAGGTTTTTTACAATAAAGACGGCAAATAGAACCCCTATAACACCAAAGGTTGATGTGAATAGTGTAATTTTTCTTGAATACTCACCAAATTTAATAAATTGCATACTACCAATTGGTACTGAGAATGTTGCGGCACCCATCATAATTGGGAAGGCAACACCTGGGTTCATCCCTAAACCGTAAATCGTAACCATCGTTAAAGCATAGGAACCAATACCAATATTATTTAAAGCACCATATACAAAGAGCGCCACAACAGCAATCACAAGTTTAATACCACGTAATGAAGTCGCTGTTCCACCACTTGGAATTAAATCCATTTTACCCGCTACAATCAAGACAGTCGCAATAATAAGTCCTGTTCCGACAAACTTACGAATCGTGTCGGCTGGTAGCTTAACCACAAAACGCGGTCCAACATAGGCACCAATAATTTGCGCAATAATACAAAGTGCGAGGGTTACCATATCAATTTCAATGGATGAAATATACGCTAAGGCCATAACGGCTACTGGTAATACACATTGTGTATTTAAAGTTCCAGGTAGCTTTTTATCATCAACCCAACCTAAAGCGCGATAAAGTACAGTTGATATCGCAAAGTCTGAAATACCAAAGGTTGATAAGAAAAACATGAGTGTCGAACTGATTGCTAATGGCACCGTTGGTGCCGGTTCATTTTTAGTTTCTGTTTTATGAGCTAATAAGTCTTTAATAAAACGAAATGCAAATAATGCATTGATCGCAACAACAAGTGTTAATATAATTTTTACCATTCTTTTTCTCCCTTATTAAATAATTTTTTAATGCCTAACATATTTTCTCCTAGTTGCGCGCGTTGATTTTCATCAAGCATCTCTAAGAGTCGTAAACAATAGACATCATGTCTGATATTTTCTTTTGCAAGAAACACCATCGGTTGGTGCTGGGTCCATAAAACTTCGACATGTTTTTGATCATTCAAATGACCAAAAACCAAAGTTTTTTCATCCACAACTAAGTTAATCCAACGTTGACCTTTGTTTTCTTTCAGCATAGCTTCTTCAAATCCATGCTGATAAACGTTAGCTAAGTCCAAGTCATAGTGACCACTTTCATCATAGTAAATGGCCGCACAAGCACCACCGCGATTTTCAAACGCCAATAAAGCATCATATAATGCTGCTTTCTCATCAGACCACATTTGTATCAGAACAGATTCTTCAGCTTGTTCAATTAAATATCGACACCGATTCATAATGTTCTGATAGCCTTTGATATACCAAAGTTCTTCTGATGATTCAATATTTTTAAACTGACACAATTCATCATCGATCTTCGCAAGTTTTTGCTTTAAATTATTTTCATAATTTTTAACTAACTCTTCTGATGGGATGGCTGAGTAAAGGACTGGATCTGATTGCTTTGATACTAAGACCGCACCTTTTTCCCGTAATTGTTCTAATATGTTATAAATCTTTGATCTGGCAACGCCTGATTGCTTACTGAGTTCATAGCCTGTCACAGCGCCTGTTTTCAGTAAAGTAATATAGGCTTTAGCTTCCGATTCAGAAAAATCTAAATCTTGCAGCAAAAATATTGCCTTGTTCATATTCACCCTCCTTAGTAGTTCCCTATGGTAACTATTATTATGAAGCATCACGGCGCTGATTCCTATGCATTTTCTCTTGAAACATTAAAAAATGAGTGCATATTTTGTCATATACACTCATTTTACTCTAACTTTGTGAAAATATTAGTTAACTTTAGTAACTATGATAATAAATGTTTTTCAATATATTTTGCTACCCCATCATTAATATTGGTATCTGTCATATCATCAGCAAGAATTTTAACAGAGCTGCGTGCATTTTTAACTGCGACCCCAATGCCTGCTTTTTCGATCATCGTTAAATCATTGTCACTATCACCAAACACCATGATTTCTTCAGGTTTAATACCTACATGTTGCCCATAGCGTAAAATCGCGGCACCTTTATTGACTGATTTAGGCATAATTTCACCCCAACCAGGTCCAACCATCATATAAACAAGCTCTTTAGGCATCTCTAAAGCAA
>DATBUC010000074.1:0-2366 GCA_036516515.1 Erysipelothrix sp.
GTTTTTTGTGGAAAATGAGTACGTACATATTTGTGCTATAATCAAAGTCTTTTCGAGCCGCTTAAATTTCTTTACCTTTTAATTCTGCTTAATTCTGCGGAATTTAAATAACTTATGATTTTTTCTAATTTATGTGATTCATAAAGTATTCTTATATTTAAATAGGCATTAGCAGTTGTCTGAATGGCGCAATGATGTCCAAGTCGTCCAAATCAAGAGAATCTCCTTGCTTTGAGTATAAGGCTGCATGTTGTATGTTTAAAAGCGTCTTATATTTTGAATATGATCATTTTGAGTCTTTCTGAACCACTGTAGCGCTTCAAGTGTATCTTCAATGATTGAGATGTTTCTGTCATCTGTCCTAAGAGTAAGTGCCTTATTAATTCGTAATCTAGTTCGAGCTAAACAGAAAATGAGTGCATAATAAGGAGGTACTTCGAATACCTTTAAAGAAGATGAAAAACGATAAATGGACTTCCGACAATTGTTTTAAAAATGCGACTTGTTTATCCGAAGCATCAAAAGGTTTCGGAGATATGTTGACTATATTAATGAGGAAACTAAGAATAGTAAAGAGAAAGAACAGTTGGAAAATATTATGGAATTTGAAGCTGGAGTTTTTCATAACTATGAGGAAAGGTAGAAAAGTTCAAAATGAATTACCACCTTCTTTTTTTCGCAATGAATGAATCCAAATGGAATGGCGATGAAACAAGCTACATTTCAATTGAATAGAGCCATGAGAAAATCCTTTCATGAACATCAAAAAGATAAAAATATTGCAGAGTTCGATCGCATGTTAGAGGGATACGATTATAAGTAATCTGGATTGGATTTCGATTTAGTGAAAGACTAAAAAAGATAGATTGAATTTTCAACAGTTGCAGACCTATTATTATTTTCTTGCCTAACAAGTGCAAAAAACCATGAATTACCAAATAAGTTATGATATTACTAATTTAGTAAATTTAATTAACTTTAAAATATATTGGATGTTTTAGTATATGACTATTGATTGTTTAGAAGTCACAGGTGGTTTTTGGTTAGAAACAACAACAATTTTTTTATAATAAACAACAAATGGCTTCAATTATTTATGGTAAGAATGGAAGTGGTAAATCCAGTATTAGTCGTGCTTTTCAACAAGCGTTTAATGAAAAATCCAAAGAGGAATCAGAGGATGAGTTTGGTGATAAAATTGTTCTTAGTAGATAATTTCAAGAATTTTACAGATAAAGAATTAAAGTAATAGCGAATGAAATATAAGCTTGAAAAGGTGAGATATTTTCACTTCTAGTGGTTGAGTGTACAGTGCAAAATGAAAGTACTTAGTATTGCAACATTGTATATTTGCAATTGCAATCTGTGTATTATGATTTTGCAGGACATAGATTGAGAAGAACTTCTAATCGAATTTACATCATTAGATTAGTTAGTGGAATGTCAGGAGACTAGCAAATTTAGTATGGAACAGAGGGGAAAATGTGATTATTTATTGTCGCTTCTCTAAATGGTACTAATTATTCCTGTGAGCCAAGTAGATGAGCTTGCGAGAATAATTAGAGATAGTGAGCTTTGAAAATAAATAAGTTTGAAAATATAAAATGGAAAGTTGGTTATCATATGGAATTTAACGATTTTACAGCAGCGCAAGTTAGAATAGCTAGACCGACAGACAAATTCGAAGAGGTCATTGACTTTTATATAAATGGACTAGGACTTAAACTAATCCAGAAATTCAAAGGCAATAGGGGGTACGAAGGTATTATTATTGGATTGCCAGATGTTAGTTATCACTTAGAATTTATTCGTCATGTTGATGGAAGTCCGTGCCCAGCACCATCTAAAGATAATCTTTTAGTCTTCTATATAACTAATAAAGATGAAATCAAGAAAGTAGCCGAACGGTTAGAAAGAATGGGATATGTAGAAGTGGAACCTGATAATGAATACTGGAAAGAGCAGGGAATTACAATAGAAGATCCAGATGGATGGAGAATAGTATTGATGAATAGATCGTATGAGTAATCAAGTTTCGGAAAAACAGCTATTAAAAAGGTGGCTAAATTTTATTGAATAATTAGTTTTGATAGACACCTATGTTGAGTGTTTTAGATATATGGTAGAAATGAAAGAATCGAGCCAATGTAGAATGAAATTCGATAAGAAAACATTCATTCAGTATTGGATTTTTTTCAGAGGTTCTGATAATGCCAATACCTAAGATGCATTCCAAAATCACTATCGAGATCAATGAAATATAAAATGTGTACCACTTTCAATAGATATGATAAATAATCATACTACGCAATTTTAGCGTTGTTATGGTTCCTTTAAGGAATCTAGAATGAATTAGATTGATGAAA
>DATBUC010000075.1:0-2197 GCA_036516515.1 Erysipelothrix sp.
CAAGATATGATTGATAAAAATCCTGAAGTATTTACAGATGTGATTGCTGATAATGAACCCGTTTTGTTTGATACTTTTAATGAAGCTTTTATTGACTTAAAAGCCAAACGAATTGATGGATTAATTGTAGATAATGTGTATGCTAATTATTATATAGCACAACAAAAAAATTCAGATGATTATGCCATTGTTGAAACACCATTTGAAAGTGCAGATTTTGCTGTAGGTATTCGTAAAAGTGATAAAGAATTAAAAACAAAAATTGATGATGCCTTTAAAAAATTAAAAGATGAAGGAAAGATGAAGGAAATTAGTGAAAAATGGTTTGGAAATGACCAAACAATTCAATAAAAAAAGAGCCTGTAATTGTAGTGAACCCTAAAAGTTAGATTTTGGCTCTTTGTCAAATAGGACTGATGAATTAAATCTATAAGATGATGAATTTGAGAGTAATCTCAGATTTATCATCTTTTTTAGTTATTTAATTTTTATAAGACCGTTTATCAAGAAAATTCTTATTCTCATGTTGCTGAATGATTTGAATCCGTATGATACTCTTTTAAGGGTTTTTATATGAGTATTCTTAGCTTCAATTTTTCCATTGGAAAAATCATAAAGAAGGGCATTGCGAATACCAGTTTCATATGCAAGTAAGTTTTCTAATTTATCTTTAAATAGCCTATCTAAGCTATTAGGTAAGTTTTTCAACAGTTCAAAAAATGAATCAGCATCTTTATTTCTAAAATGATACGTTAGTAATTGGAAGCTATCGTAGGCTTCTTTTAGATTTGGAGAGAATGAAAGTAGTCGATCAATCATCATTGATTCTGTTAAAAGTGGATATTTAGGAGAAGGAAAACTTCTCCATGTTTTGAATTCAGAAATAGAAATAGTTAGTTGATTTTTTAAAAGAAATTTCCAATTTGTTTTTAGTTTATTCGCTTCTGATTTTTTATTCTCACTAATCAATACTTTCATTTCTCGTACTCTAAATTCATTAAAAGCAGTGTTTAGATGCTTTATAACATGGAATCGATCAATGATAACACCGGCAGTAGGAAACACTTTTTTAGTTAATTGAAAATAGGCAGCATTCATATCAGTGACTAAGAATTTTACCTTCTTCCGTTCTTCCAATGGCGTACGATTAAAATAAACAGTCAGTTTATCTAATTTTCGACTTGGTAGTATGTCCACTAATTCTCCCGTTTTTCCATCGGCACATATAAAGCTCATTTTATCTTCATTGGTAGCATGCGATCTAAATTCATCTACCATTAAAACTTCAGGAAAACGACGTGGTTTAAGTTGATGAGGTAGTTGGGTTTCAACAGACTTAAGCACTCTTAAAACAGTCGTTAATGAGACTTGACATAGCTTGGCAATCAATGTCATAGAGATTTTTTCGGTTAACAGTTCTAAGATTTTTAAGGTAGTGAACTTACTAATATGGCAATTTTTTTCAACAATTGAACATTGTGCTGTCCAATGATGGCAGCATTTTCTACAATAAAAACGTTGTTTCTTGAGCTTTAAAATAGTAGGTAGGTTTTGATAGGGCAATAGGCGAATAGTCACTTCTTTTTTCCCGTTTTTCACAATGATAGAGTTTCCTTCTCTATCAACAATAGAGGAGTGGCAATTCTTACAAGCCGAAGGCATAGGGGAATAAGTCCCTTTAATAATGAGAGTGTTCATTCCATTGATGTTAGCTTCCTCTGTACTAATTAAATTTAAATTGTCATCTGTTATTCTTAGCATTTTTTTGATATGATTATTCATGACATGTCATCCTTTCTATCTGATATTTTTGTTTGGTACTTAAATTTTACTAGATAGACGGCATGTTTTTAAATAAAATAAACTAAAAAAGGCTGATGAATCAGATTTTGATTCATCAGTCCTTTAAATTATAGAGCCTTTATTCTTTGATTAATTTCAATTTCCCTTTACCAACTGCATACATTGATCCACCAAATAGTATACTTGCAATAAACCACACACATACATTAAACCATTTTAATTCAATGGGCTCATTTAGTATAAGTGGAAATAAAAATTCCATCCAGGCGAACATGAAAATTCCCCAGTTAATGCCTGATAAAATGGCACTTTTTTTAATTTTACTCAATTCTTTTTTATAGCTATCTTCATCAAATACTTCTGTTTTAAGGACATCAAATTTCTTTGTTTTTAC
>DATBUC010000076.1:0-43430 GCA_036516515.1 Erysipelothrix sp.
TTGTTTAAAGAGGGTGTTGCAACAACAGCCGCTGATTACCCAGAGCATTTACAACATGTTTACATCCAAGAAAGTAAAGACTATTATATCTTCAATCCTAAAACAGAGCCTAAAGCAACGATTATTTGGCTCCATGGCGGAGCCTTTGTTGCAGGCGATAAAAGTGATGTTTATGAATACGCTGTGGAGCTTGCCTATGAAGGTTTTAAAGTAATCACGGTAAACTATAATCGCGCACCAAAAGGTAAATTTCCTAGCATAATCAATGAAATAGATTTAATCATAAGTCAATTAGAACCGGAAATTCAAGGTGAATTCATTTTGGCAGGTGATTCAGCTGGAGCACACTTAAGTTTACAATATGCGATCGCGCAACTTGATGCAGCGTATCTTTCTTTATTAAATATTGATGAACTGCACAGTCAATTAGAGATTAATAAGCTTATTCTTTTTTGCGGTCCTTATAATGTCAATCGACTGGTCAATCAAGTAGAAAAAGCACCATGGCTATATCGTAAAATTGCGAAAGACGTACAGAAAGTGTATATCAGTAAAACGACGGATATGTCTTTATTGAATCTTATTGACTATATTCCTCAGAATTTACCCGAAACCTTTGTTTCTGATGCGCAAAACTTTTCCTTTTTAGAAGATAATCTACAATTGGTGGAACAATTAAAACGGTATAATATTGAACATACCGCAATTTTTCCTGAAGGAAATACAAGTCATGAATTTCAATTCAGAATGTCTGAAAAGCCCGCTCAAAAAGTATTTAAAGCGCTGATAGAAATTCTCTATTAGCGCTTGTTTTATATCGTTTGAATGGGAATCATGATATAATTAAAAAAGAAATGAGGTTATCATGAAAAAAAGATTAGTTCCTTTAATGATGTTATTATTAATCTTGGATTTATATCTAAAAAACTTTGCTCAATCGCATTGGTATGGCGGGCAAGGATTAACAGTAATACCAGGTTTTTTTACACTTACGTATGTTGAAAATACCGGTGCAGCTTGGAGTATGTTAGAAGGGCAACGGTTATTTTTTATTGTGCTATCAATTGCTGCTGCCGTGGCAATGATTTATTATTATGTCAAAGAGGACAAGTTAATATCTATTATCGCTTTGGCACTCTTGATTAGTGGTAACTTTGGGAATTTATATGATCGTTTTATGTATGGGTATGTGCGAGATATGCTATCTTTTAATATCTTTGGTTACGCGTTTCCCGTATTCAATTTAGCAGACTCCTATCTTACGATTGGTGTTATTTTGATTATTATTGACATGTTTTTAGAAGAAAGAGGCTTTATTTATGGAAAAAAAGATAACTATTGAAAACGGCGGTATGCGCTTAGATAAATACATGACGGAAATATTAACAGATATTTCCCGAAGTCAAATTCAAAAAATGATTGATGAAGGGGAAATCCGTGTTAATGAAAATGTGAAAAAATCAAATTATAAGGTCGAAACAGGGGATATTGTTAGCTACCAAATTATTGAAAAAGATACAGAAATTATTCCCCAGGAAATGAATCTCGATATTCTTTATGAAGACGATGATTTATTGGTTGTGAATAAACCAATAGGACTGATTGTCCATCCTGCCGAATCAAATGAAGGCCAAGTTACTTTAGTTCATGGTTTATTGGCGCATACCCAAGGACAGTTAAGTGATATTAACGGGGAAATGAGACCGGGTATTGTGCATCGTCTGGACAAAGACACCAGTGGTCTTTTGGTTGTTGCGAAAAACAATAAAACGCATCAAGCGTTGTCACAGGCATTTATCGATAAAACTATAGAGCGTGAGTACTATGTGATTGTTGATGGTAACTTTAAACACAAGCATGCTCACGTAGATGCACCGATTGGACGCGACCCAATGAATCGCCAGCGTATGAAAGTGACACATATCAATGGTAAAGAAGCGCGCACTGATTTCTATCAAGTAGAATCACATCCTAAAATGAGTTTACTTAGAGCCAAGCTTGATACAGGAAGAACGCATCAAATCCGTCTTCATGCTTTATTTATGAATCATCCAGTTATTGGTGATGAATTATATGGCACTTACAAAAAGGCAATTAAAGGGCATGCACTTCATGCTTATCGAGTAAAATTTATACATCCTACAACGCAAAAAGTAATGGAATTTAAAACAGAAATACCAGAACGATTTAATGAATTAATGGAAGAAATGAGGCGATTATAGTGGCCATTGAAAACTCACAAAAAAGTGCTTGGATGATTGAATTAGCCAACTATTTTGTAAGGGAGTTTTCCTTTCAAGTCATTACAATATCCAAAAAGCAAGATGAAATGTGGCTTGTCAATGTTGAGGACATAGAAAATCCTATTTTATTTCTGACAACAAAAGACTTAGATTTTATTGATCATGTAAACATTAAAAAACATCGCGATTCTTTGGCAATGATTTTCAATGTTCCTTCCTTAGGGTATAACATCTCGGTTTCCACAATGGATTTCGAGACAAAAGAAAATCATTTTTCTGTAGGGCCTCATTATGTAAGTGATGAAAAACTTCTAAATAAGTATCCTAAAATTGATGAAGTTCTTCATGAAAGCAATAATCCTGAGCGCTCATTTACTAAAGCAGTCAACAGTTTACGACGCTCATTAAGAAAAACACAAAAACAAGCGAGAAGAAAACTTCTTCCCGTAACAACGGTAATCAGTGCGATTATTATTGTGATGTATATTATCAGTTATCTTCTCAATGTTAAAGGAATCGAATTGCAAGTAGTCGCTTTAATGTTGGGAGCATATTATAAGCGATTCATTGTAGAGGGATGGCAAATCTGGCGCTTTTTAACAGCTGGTTTTTTACATGTAACCCCCTTCCATCTCTTGATGAACCTATATGCTCTAAGAAATTTAGGGCAGATACTAGAAAGAGTACTGGGCAGTAAACGTTATCTCATCACACTTCTGGCTGGGATTGTTTTCGGTAATATGTTTGTCTTTATCCTGGACCAAGGTGTGATTGGGTTGGGGCTCAGTGGTGGACTCTTTGCACTGTTAGGGGTTTTATTTGTCTATCTTTATGAAAGCGGTGCTTTTAAAAATCCTGCAGTACTAAGTAGAGTTCTCAGTATCCTTATGATTAATTTATTAATCTCAATGATGCCAGAAGTAAGTGGCGCAGCGCATTTAGGTGGATTTCAAGTGGGGATTTTCCTAGGCTTTATTTTTTCTAAACGTAAGGATTGGGAAAATATACGCAATATTTCAAAAATTTTGCTAGCCATCCTCACTGTAGGACTCATATTTTTAATGATAAAAAATCGTTATGTAGAACCACATTTACTCTTAGAACAGGAATATATTAAAACTTGGTATGATTTAGGATTTAAAAAATATGCAAATTATTTATCACGAAGATTAAAATAAATAAAAAGGGGAGCGGTCTTAATGAAAAGAATGGATGCAATATCTTGGGATGAGTACTTTATGGGTTTAGCTCATTTATCGGCGTTTAGATCCAAAGATCCTTCTACGCAAGTGGGGGCTGTGATTGTCAACGAAAATAAAAAAATTGTAGGGATTGGCTATAATGGTCTACCAATTGGTTTAAGTGATGATGTATTTCCTTGGGAACGAGACGGGGGCTTTCAAGAAAGTAAATATGCTTATGTGGTCCACGCAGAATTAAATGCAATACTGAATGCGACTCAAAATTTAACAGGGTGTAGTCTCTACGTGTCTTTGTTTCCTTGTAACGAATGCGCCAAAGCAATTATTCAAAGTGGTATTAAAGAAGTTGTTTATGAAGATGACAAGTATGCCCATACCGATTCTGTGCAAGTGTCAAAAAAAATGCTACGCGAAAGTGGCGTAGCATTAAGACAATTAGATTATCAAGTATCCGTGACAATTTCTCGTTCAGAGTAATGTATCTGTAATTTTAAAGTGTATTTTTGCGACATGGACCAATTCATCTTTGCCATAAAGGTCAATAAACTTTTTCGCCGCGACATTGACTTGTTTCCCAGAACCTTTTGGAAATTTAAAATTATATTTTTTTTCTAAATCCATAAAGGAATATAAGAAGGCATAACGGGCAATGATCGCCCCACATGCAACAGCAATAAATTGATGTTCGGCTTTCGTTTCAAAGCGTAATGCTTTAAAAATAGCAGGCTCATTTTTTATATATTCGAAGTATTTCTTCTCATTTACAAATTGGTCAATAATATTAGTACTTGCGCTTAAATCTACCTTATTATTAAGGTTAATAAAGGCTTGGTTATGTAACTTTGCTTTTATCTCATTTAAGTTATTTGTTTTTTGGATCTCATTATATTTATAGTTATCTAAAATAAGAAGACTATGTTCTAGTTTTTGCATCAGTAAAGGCGCGATTTCGATAATTAAATCATCAGTCATAGCTTTACTATCGGTAATTAAATCAACTGGGATTTCTTTGAGGTTTTCTTTAGTAACATAACATGCACAAACCGTCACTGGACCAAAATAGTCTCCGGTACCGACCTCATCACTGCCTGACATCGGGAATGTAGCCAAGGTTGGTTTGATTGGATCTGTTTTTACACCATATTTGGCAGCGTGCATAGATGCATTCTTGCCGGCAAAGACAACCTTTCCACTTTGGTAAGCAGTAATTGTGACGCCGTCATCTTTTACTTGGAAAAGCGTATATTGGATATCGTAACGAAAATCAGCATGCTGATAATCTTGTTTTAATTGGTTAATTTGTTGAGTGTTCATTTTTATAGTTATCATACGTATAATATATATGATTCGCGTATGAAAAGAAAGAGAGGTTTTGAAATGTTTACATTTCCAGTGGATTTGATTCCATATTTGAACTTTGTATTGATTATTTGGTTTTTAATTACAGTTGCAGTGGGTTATAAAAAGGGACTTTTACTCCAAATTATTGATTTAACTGGGACGATTGTTGCACTATTTGCAGCTTGGTTGTTTGCGCCAGTGATGGTGAAAGTATATCAGTTTGTAAAACCGATGGGCAGCGGCCTGGTTACGGTAGAACAAGTTATTACTCATAAAACGAATGAGTTGATTTGGTTTTTAATTCTTTTTGTGATCGCTCGTATTCTTTTGCTATTTGTCACGCCACTGGCAAGTTTTATTTCTAAAATGCCATTAATTAAACAAGTCAATTCAGCCATCGGTGGTATTTTTAGCATTGTTTTATTTGCTTTTAAATTACTTATTTTAACTTTCTTTCTTTCATTTCCAATTATTAAAAATGGTCAAGAAATCATCGAGAATACCTGGTTGAAACAGTATATGAACTTAACAAGCCCGCTCTATGAGAAGTTTGATAAAGAAATTTTCCGAAATGAGGCACTGCAGTCAGTTATTTCTGATCAACGTCTCAATGAAGAACAAATAATCAATATGAGTGACTGGCTTAAAAAGCATGGTTTTAGCGAAAATGAAATCAAGGAGTATTTGAATAAACATGAATGAAGTTTATCTGAGATTAGAATTGAACAAAATATTAGAAGGCATTGCACACTATGCCTCTTTTTCACTTGGAAAAGAAGCGATCCTATCAGCCGAACCAAAATTCTCTCGATTGAAGGTCGAAAGAGAACTGGCGCGTTTAACTGATGCCATGAACTTAGTTGCTGAGCATGGTGCCATGGGGTTTGGTGGTATCAGTGATGTTTCTCATCCTCTACAGCGTGCAGAAAAATCAGCTATATTAGGCGTAGAAGAAATTGTACAAATTACACGCTTTATGCAAGGTACCAAACGCTTAAAAGCACAGTTTGATGCCTATCCTTCTTATGCGTATTTAGATGACTTATTTGCCAGTCTTGTCATTGATCAACGGCTTCTTAAAGAATTAGAAAATAGTTTTTCCGAACAAGGCTTTGTTTTAGATCGTGCCAGTTCGGAATTAAAACATGTTCGCGATTCGATAAGACGTTTGGAACAATCAATCGACCAAGAAAGTCAAAACTTTCTTAAGAAAAATGCAGATATGTTGAGTGAGAATGTTGTATCCTTACAAGAAGGACGTAGAACGTTCCTCATGAAGCCATCGGAAAAAAATAAATTAGCAGGTACTGTCTATGGTACTTCAGCAAGTGGTCAATCGGTCTATTTTGAACCCGCCTTTTTAGCGCGTATGCAAAATGAACTTCATGGCTTACGAATAAGAGAAGAGGAAGAAATCACCCGTATTTGTGCAGAAGCTTCGGCTAAAATAGGGGCAAATGCAGAGCAAATGTTTGCGAATTTGGAGACCATAACGCTTTTAGATGCCTTGTTTGCGAAAGCGATGTGGGGTGTAAAAAGAGAAGCAGTGGTGCCTACGATTACCAAAGATCATCTATATTTAGAACAAGCACGTCACCCTCTTATACCTGATGAAGAAGTTGTGCCCAATACATACCGCCTCTTACCGCCGCACCATAGCATTTTAATCAGCGGTCCAAACACAGGGGGTAAAAGTGTTACCCTAAAGACAATCGGACTGTCGGTACTTATGACTTTTTGTGCCTGTCCGATTTTAGCGGACAAGGCCGAGGTGATGCTTGTAGATCAAGTATTTGTCGATATTGGGGATCAACAATCAATCGAAAAATCTCTATCCTCATTCTCAGCGCATTTACAAACGATTCAATATATCACAGCACATGCAACAGAGCGTTCCTTAATCTTACTTGATGAGCTCGGCTCACAAACTGACCCTTTAGAAGGGGAAAGTATGGCGATGGCCATCTTAGATTATTTTAGAGCAAAAGGAGCATGGGTGATTGCTACGACGCACTTTTCTCGCTTAAAACAATACGGTACGCAGCATGAAGACATCTTAATAGCCAGTGTGGAATTTGATCTTAATACATTAAAGCCAACATATCATTATCGCGAAGGCCTACTTGGTGATTCTAATGCGCTGGCCATCGCCTCACGTTTAGGTTTAGATAAGAACATCTTAGACCAAGCGTTTAAGTATAAGCAAGAAGGTCAATATGAAGAAGATCACTTGCTAGAAATACTTGAAGGCAAAATTGCTGAGCAAGATAAGTTGAATGCGTCGCTTGCAGAAAAAGAAGCTGGATATCAGGCAGAAAAAGAAAGACTGGAAGCGGAAATTGCTGAAGTGAAAAAGCAGTTAAAAGATAAAGAAATAGAGTTAAAACAAGAGTATGAACAAGCGTTTTCCGATTTAGTGAAAAAAGCTGAAAAACAATTAGAAGTCTTAAACAAAACCCATCGTCCGGATAAAAGACAAGAGGCAGTAAAAAATATTGCTGCGTTACAAAGTCCAAAGCCAGAAGTAATTGATGAAACAATTAAGGTGGGAGATCGTGTGCAAATTTTGAATACGCAACAAAATGGCGTAGTTGAAGCCATTGAACGAAAAGAAGCGAAAGTTCAAGTTGGTGCCATTAGCATGCTTGTGCCTTTGAAAAAATTACGAAAACTGGCACCGGTGAAAAAGAATAAGCAAAAAGTAGCACATCGCATTTCTTCACGCCCTAAAGTTGCTTTGGAGTGTAATGTGATTGGTAAACGGGTAGCTGAGGCCATTCCAATTGTGGAAAAATACCTTGACGACTGTGTTGTCAACGGGTTAGGCACGGCCCGTATTGTTCATGGACATGGTACAGGACAACTTCGTAATGCGGTCCATCAAACATTACGCCGTAATAAGCAAGTGGCCTCTTTCGAACTGGCATCAGTTTCTCAAGGAGGCGCAGGGGCAACGGTGGTGACCTTTAAAGAATGAAACAAAGTCTGAACGAGAAAATTGCACTTTTGCCTGAACAACCCGGTTGTTATTTAATGAAAAATAAATTTAAAGATATTATTTATGTTGGTAAAGCCAAAAATCTTAAAAACCGTGTGAGTTCTTATTTTACAGGCGCGCATGACCATAAAACGACAAAAATGGTGAGTCAAGTTACAGATTTTGATATTATAATTACTTCTACAGAAAAAGAATCTTTGATTTTAGAAATTAATCTAATTAAAGAACATCGACCACGATTCAACATCATTTTTATGGACGATAAATCATATCCATATTTGAAGTTGAACCGACATGGTATCCCTAAAGTGTCCGTATCGCGAGATAAGAAACAAGATCCTAAATTTTATTATTTTGGTCCTTATCCAGATGCTTCAGCGGCACGCAATATGGCCAGCGTATTGAATGAGAGTTTACCTGAGCAAGGGCGCTTTAGCCCGAACACCAAAGCGATTTATTCGAAATTTAATCGTGAGGCACTCAGTTTCACGGATGAAGAATTAGAACAGTGGCGACAAAATCTTGTGCGCCTATTAAATGGTAATGGCGATGACTTTTTAAAAGCGTTAGAGAAACAAATGTATCAAGCCAGTGACGATTTGAACTTTGAGCTCGCTCAAGTGTTAAAAGAAAAAATAGAAGCAGTGAAATATATTAGTGATAAACAAAAGGTCCAATTTCCAGCGAATGAATCGTTCGATTTGTTTAATTATGCTTATTATCAAGGTTATATCGCAATTGTCGGTTTCTTTGTCAGAAATGGGCGCCTCTTGGAAAGAAGTATGGCGATTGAAGCTTGTATGGAGGAACCCAGCGACGCGCTTTTTTCTTTTATAGCGCAGTTTTATGAGAATCAACCGGTGGCTAAGAAAGTATATGTTCCCCAGTCTTTAAACGCCGATGATTTAGGGCAGTTAATTGATGGTGATGTTGTTTATGCTTTTCGAGGCAAGAAACGTCATCTATTAGATTTAGCGGAAAAGAATGCTCATAACCAATTAGAAGATCAATTCTCAATTTTACGTAAGCGCCAAAGTTTTAAAGAACAAGCATTAAATGATTTACAGGCTTCGCTTAAGCTAGACCAGGCACTTGAACGGATTGAAATATTTGATATTTCACATATCTCTGGTTCATATACGGTTGCATCATGTGTCGTATATGATCAAGGAGAACCCAACAAAAACGAGTATCGACGTTATCGTTTAACGGTTGAGAATGATGATGTGAAGTCGATGAAAGAAGTTTTATACCGACGTTATTTTAGATTGCTTATGGAGCAAAAAACCATGCCTGATCTTGTGATTGTTGATGGGGGTTTGCCACAACTTAACGCGGCTTTAGAAATATTCAGTGAATTAAATCTTAATTTAAATCTAATTTCTTTAGTGAAAGATGATCGTCACCGGACAGAAGCGATTTTGAATGAAAAGGGTGAACGTATCGAAATTAAAGCAAACAGTGATTTGTATGCTTTACTTGCACAAATGCAAGATGAAGTGCATCGCTTTGCGATTTCTTATCATCGTAAGTTACGTAGTAAAGCAATGACACGTTCTATTCTGGATGAAGTTAGTGGTTTGGGAGCAGTCCGTAAGAAAAAATTATATAAGGCATTTAAGTCATTAAAAGGCATGCGTGAGCAGTCAGTTGAGTCGCTCGCTCAAGTTGTGCCTCTTAATGTCGCGCAAGAGTTGTATGAGGTATTACATTTAGATTGGAGTGAACAAGATGATTAAAAAGCTTGGCATTTTTGATTCTGGATTAGGAGGTTATAGTGTCTATCACGATTTGATGCAAACAGGTCCTGATATTACCTACATCCTCTATGCGGATCAAAAAAATGCACCTTACGGAAATAAGAGCGCATCAGCCATTACAAGTTTAGCGATTGACGCAATGCAATGGTTTCAAAAACAAGGCATCAAACACGTTCTTTTGGCTTGTAATACGGTTTCTTCAATAGCTTTAGAATCACTCCAAAGTAAATTTCCGGATATGACAATTTGGGGAATTATTGATTTGACACTAGCACAACTAGAAGAAGAAAAGGTATCGAAATTAGCGGTGGTATCCACAGTGGCTACCCATCAATCAAATGCTTACCAGAATAAATGGGGCCAAACAAACTTTATTTCCAAACCGTTGCCATCTTTAGTTTCTTACATAGAAGACAATACACCTATCAAACAAATTGATGCGTACCTTCATGACCAGTTATCAAGCTTGGCAGATAGTAGTCATCTTATTCTTGCCTGTACACATTATCCTTTAGTGCATGATTTGTTTGTGGAAAACTACTCAGGAAAGATTGTTGATTCGCGTGCCCCAATTCGTGATTTTGTCTATAAAAATGCCAGCAATAGTCAAAAATTGGGTCAAATATATACAAGTGGTAATCCGTCTATTATGGAACAACAAATTTTTCACTTATTTGGTGTTAGAGAGAAAGTGAGTGGATTGTGATGAAGTTTATCGTCTGTTCTGATAATCATGGCGATATTGTTACTTTACGAAAAATTGTGGAAAAGCATCCTGATGCATCTGCCTATTTACATTGTGGTGATATTGAGTTAGAATCTTCTTTGGTACCAGAATTTAAGGTGGTCCGTGGTAATAATGATTATTTTTATAATTATCCTGAACAAATTGTAACGACGGTGGGTGATTTACGGGTTTTAATTACTCATAGTCATCTCTTACCGTTTGGTAATAGAATTAAAGCGCTCAGTGAACTGGCACAAAAGCATCAGTGTGACATTGCATGTTTTGGTCACACACATCGCTATCAAGTAGAATATTATGAAAATATTTTATGCATTAATCCAGGTTCTCTGTACTATAATCGTGATGGTTCTAAGCCCAGTTATGCAGTGGTAACTGTAGAAAAGGGTGAAATAAATGTTCAGCGTATGTTAGCTGAAGATTTATTCTAAAATAACCATTGCACTACTGCGTGGAATTTGTTAATATATACACGCAGCATTTGTCTCCGTAGCTCAGTGGATAGAGCACGCGCCTTCTAAGCGTGTGGTCGGGAGTTCGAATCTCTCCGGGGACGCCATTTAAAATTTAAAGCCCACATTTTGTGGGCATTTTTTTTTGGAAATAAAAGCCAAATGATGAAATTATCTTGGTTTTATGATTTAATAGATGTATTACAATAAGTCAGTTTTTTACAAGGAGGACAAGATGATTGAGGTAAAAGGTCTGAAGAAAGTTTTTGACAATGGGTTTGAAGCACTTAGCGATGTAAATTTTACAATTGAAAAGGGAGAACTCATTTGTTTATTGGGCCCAAGTGGTTGTGGAAAAACAACGATTTTAAACTTAATAGCAGGATTACTAGATCCAACTGAAGGGGATATACAATATAATGGTGAATCCATTGTTGAAAAGCATCCTAAAGACCGTAATATCGGTTTAGTATTTCAAAACTATGCACTATATCCACATATGACAGTATTAGAAAATGTAATGTTTCCATTACGTGTTGGAGATAAGAAATTACCAAAGGAAGAAGCTGAAAAAAGAGCTTACGAATTTATGGCTTTGACAGATATTGTCGAGCTTGCAGATAAAAAACCAGAAAAAATGTCAGGTGGTCAACAACAACGTGTTGCGATTACAAGAGCACTTGTCCAAAATCCAGAAATATTATTACTTGATGAGCCACTCAGTAATTTAGATGCGCGTTTACGTTTGCGTATTCGAGAAGAGATTCGTCGTTTAGTAAAAGATATTAATATTACAACGATCTTCGTTACGCATGATCAGGAAGAAGCTTTATCGATCAGTGATAAAATAGTCTTAATGGATGAAGGGGTTATCCAACAACATGATGATCCTCAAAATCTGTATTTAGAGCCAGCGAACCTATTTGTTGCGAAATTTATTGGTAACCCAGCAATCAATATTTTGCCAATTAAAATTGAAAATGGCAAAGTTATCGGTGATGTGTTTGAGTTTCCATTATCGGAATTAAATCAAGACCGTTTTAAAATGAACTTAGAAGATGGTTCCTACCTCTTAGGTGTAAGACCAGAAGATGTTTTAGTTGATGAAGGCACAGCACTATTTGAAACAACAGTAGAAACTGTTGAGTTAATTGGTCGTGACTCTATTTTAAATATTAAAATTGGGGATACACAATCAAAATCAGTGGTAAGTATTGATCGTAATATTCGTCAAGATTATCATGGTAAATTCTCATTCAACTTAGATAAAGCATTTATCTTTACACTTGAGGGTGAAAGGGGCTATTAAAATTGAAAAACAAATTTCGCAAATATAGTGCTGAAAATGCTCGACATGCGTGGTTGTTTTTACTACCCGCCTTGCTGATTATCGGAGTCTTTAGTGTTTATCCACTATTTAGAGCATTTATTATGTCATTTCAAAAAGGGACTATGAATAATCTTGTGAGCGCGGGCTTAGATAACTATAAATTTGTTATCAAAGATCCACGTTTTCATACTTCATTAAAAAATACAGCACTTTACGCATTCACGGTTGTACCGATATCATTAATTATCTCAATTGTTATTTCATTAATTGTTTTTGAGAAAATAAAATTTAAACACTTTTTTGAAACATTGTTTTTTATACCTTACTTAACAAGTACGATTGCGATAGGTGTCGTTTTTAGATACTTATTTAATAGTGATTATGGAATTATTAACTATGTACTTTCTTTTTGGGGAATTGGTCCTGTTCATTTCTTGACTGATATGAATCTCAGTATGTTTACTGTTATTCTCTTTGGTATTTGGAATGGACTTGCCTTTAATATAATTATTTTACTTTCAGCTTTAAGAAATATTCCTCGAGATTATTATAAAGTAGCAGATATGTTTGGTGCGACTGGTAGTGAGCAATTCTTTAAAATCACGTTGCCACAACTTGTTCCTACATTGACTTTCTTATTAACAGTGAATCTCATTGGAGCGTTTAAAGTTTACTCACAAGTATTTGCTTTATTTAATGGTAAAGCAGGTCTTGGTAACAGTGCTACGACGGCTGTTTTCTATATCTATAACCGTTTCCATGGGGAAAACCGTTATGGAATTGCGATGGCAGCAACCATGATTCTATTTGTTATCATTTTATTAGTCACATTCTTACAAAATAAAATTATTAAGAAAGTTGAGGGAGAATAATGAAAAAAGTACTTAACTTTATTGGTAAACTGTTTGTCATTGTGATGGCGTTTATGACAGTGTTTCCTTTTGTCTACATGATTCTCGCAAGTTTTATGAGTTATCAAGAGGCAACCAGCATTCCGCCAACCATGTGGCCAGGTTCATTTAGATTCTCAAACTTTACTGAAGCAATGGCTCAAGCACCTTTTGGCCGTTATTTCATTAATACTGTGTTTGTTTCATTTGTGACGACGATTGGTATTCTCTTTACCTCAGTCTTAGCGGCATTCGCATTTGTTAAGTTAGAGTTCAAACATAAAAAATTAGTTCTATCATTAATGATTACATTGTTGATGGTTCCTTATGAAGCGGTGGTTTTTACTAACTATCGAACAATTGCCCGATTAGGCCTATTGAATACTTATTCAGCCTTGATCATTCCTTCATTAGCCTCAGTGTTTTACATATTTTACTTGAAGGAGTATTTAACCAGTATTCCAATTTCCTATTATAAAGCAGCTAAAATTGATGGTTGTGGTGATTTAGAGTTTATTTGGAAGATATTATTGCCGCTGTCTCGTCCGGCGTTAGTTACAATTGGTATTCTTAGCTTCATTTCTGGTTGGAACTCATTTATTTGGCCTATTTTAGTTACAAATGACAAATCAATGCGATTATTAAATAATGGATTGAGTGCTTTTGCGACTGAAACAGGAACAGCAGTTCACTTACAAATGGCTGCCGCAACAATCACGATTGTACCAATATTAATTTTATATTTCTTCTTTAGAAAAGAAATCATTAGAGGGGTGTCGAAGAGTGGACTTAAAGGATAAAAAAACAGTATTAACATTTCACAATGGCGTCATGTCGATTGGCGGCACTGTTATTGAGGTCGCTTATGAAGATGCTCATATTTTCTTTGATTTTGGGACTTTGTTTAGACCTGAATTAGATTTACCTGATGAAGCATTACCAACGCTTGTAGAACATGGTTTAGCACCAGATCTCAAGCATGTCTATGACCCGTTGATTCAAGACGACAGTCATATTCCTAATAAATTTACAGAAACGGCAATTTTTATTAGCCATGCCCATTTAGATCATACAAGAATGATTAACTATTCTAATCCCGAAATTCCAATGTATGCAATGGAAGAAACGGTATGTTTATTAAATTTCTTAAATAAAGAAAATACCTTCTTATTACCTAGAGCGGGCGTTCATGATTCTTATACCCGTCCGATGATCGGTTTGCAAGATGAAGAAGTTGTACAGGTGGGTAAAATTAAAGTTACTGCAATTAAAGTTGATCACGACACAATCGGTGCTTGTGGTTTAAAAATTGAAACACCGGACCTCACCATTGCTTATTCTGGTGATTATCGTTTCCATGGATTACGTCCTGAATTAACTGAAAAATTTGCCCGTTTGAATAAAGGGGCAGATATTCTTATTACTGAAGGGGTATCTGTGAGCTTTGAGGATCGTCCCAATAAAGACAATGATCGTCCAAAAACAGAAGATGAGCTCGCAGAGCGCATGAAAGAAATACTACGCAATAACCCTGATAAACAAATTACATTTAACGCTTATGAAGCAAACCCAGATCGCTTCTTAACCTTTATTAATAATGGAGTTCGAGAAGTTGTCATTACAGCTTATCAAGCACAAATATTAAAACAATGTTTAAATTTAGATGTTTTGTATTATAATGATGGTGTAGGAAGTCTTGAAGGATTAGATCCTTCACTTGAAATTCAACTGACAGACCTACTTAATGATCAGCATCGCTATTTGTGGCAATACCACGGTAAGACAGATGAACTTCAGGGAGGTGGTGTTTATATTCATAGCGACGCATCGCCATTAGGGGAATTTGATCCTGCATATAATGGCTTTGTCAATGGATTTGCGGAAAAAGAGATAGCGTTTTTCCGATTAGGATGTTCTGGACATGCTTATCCGGAAGGTTTAGATCGTATGGTCGATGAGGTAGAAGCAAAAATACTGATGCCAATTCATACATTGAATCCAGAGTATTTTAAAAATCCTCATGGAATATGTTATTTAGTATCTAATAAGGAAACCATTTAGGGAGGAAATAGAGTAAATAATGAAAAACATTAAGAAAATTGCAGTGATTTTATTAGCACTATTAGTCGTCGTTGGATGTGGAAAAAAATCTGGCGGGACAGCAAATGCAGACATTGTAACTGAAGTTCCAGAAGGAACAAAAGTTGTCTATTGGCACGCAATGAATGGTAAACAAGAAGAAGCTTTAACAAAGCTTACTGAAGACTTCAATGCAGCAAACCCAAATATTACAGTTGAATTACAAAATCAATCATCATATAAAGACTTATCACAAAAATTATCCGCAACTTTTGTGTCACCTAAAGATTTACCAACAATGACACAAGCATATCCAGGTCATGTTTATAATGCGATTTTGGATGACTTAGTTGAAGTATTAGATCCATATATTGAACACGATGTAATTGGTATTGAAGATTGGGAAGATGTTGTTAAAGGATACCGTGAAGGAACAAAAATTGACGGAAAAACATATGCAATTCCATTTAACAAATCTACAGAAGTTATTTTCTACAACAAAGATATCTTTGAAAAAGCTGGTGTAGAAGTTCCAACAAATATGGAAGAATTAGCAGAAGTTGCTAAGAAAATCCATGAAACAACAGGTAATGCAGGAGCTGGATTTGATTCATTATCAAACTACTACATTACAGCACTTGCAAGTCGTGGCATCGAATTCAATAAAGATTTAGATGTTACAGGTAAAGATAGTCGTGAAATAATTGATTACTACCTAGAAGGTGTTAAAGAAGGTTACTTTAGAATTGCTGGAGAAGATGGTTACCTATCAGGTCCATTCGGTAATGAATTATTAGGCTTCAATATCGGTTCAAACGCTGGTCTAGGCTATGTCCTCAAAGGTGCACAAAATGAAGATGGCTCACAAAAATTTGAAGTAGGTGCAGCAGTACTTCCAGTTGAATCAAATATTCAACAAGGAACAGACTTATATATCTTCTCATCAGCAACACCTGAAGAGAAAACAGCAGCATTTGAATATATGAAATTCCTAATTTCAAAAGATTCACAAATTTTCTGGGCAAACACAACTGGATATATTCCAGTACGTACATCAGCTATTGAAAGCGATGAGTACCAAAACTCAGGAAACATTGTTGCTCCATTAGTTAAAGAAGCAACAAAGAACATGTATACACGTAATGGTGACTCAGCTACTGATTCAGCAGCTAATGAAGTTGGCGCAACATTAGAAGCAATCCTTGGTGATCCAAATGGTGATGTTGATGCTAAACTTGAAGAGTTAAAATTAAATTTAGATAATACTTGGGAATAGTTTATCTTAAAGCACTCAGTTAATCTGAGTGCTTTTTTTATGTGAATTATGTTAAAATCAATATAATTAACGTTTTCTATTGTAAAATGAAGTCAAAGGCTTACATAATCATTTATTTATGTTAAAATGTATCAGTATGAAAGGAATTCAATGAAAAATTACTATGATGAAATAACTCAAGAAATTGGAGAAAATATCGCGTCTGAAAACTATGCAGAGGCTAGAAAATTACTTGAAGAAGAGCTGGCGGCACCTTATGTACCAGAACCTTATTTAAGTGAATTTGTGAAAATGCATCAAGCTCTGCCAGGAGATAAGTATCAAGGCACACGCTACTTTCAAGATATTGACATGATTATAGATGCTCTATTTGCAGATGAATTATTGCAAATAAAAGCACTCAAATCATTAGAGCGTTCAAATTTAAAGCTTTGGTATGATGATATTGAGCAGATATTAAGGGACGTTAATCTAGAAGATTGGCTTAAAAAGCAAATTATTGTGCTTTTGTTAGAACAAGGATTTACACAAACAATTCGCGTATATCTCGAAGATAAAGATGTGGAAATAGATTTAGAACATTTAGTTCATCCTTTCAAAACAGAAGCATATGTAAAAGCAGTGTCTGAATTAGAAATTGCTTTTGCAATGAAAAATCCGAGCTTCTTGGAATTATGTATTATGGAGTTGAATTATAAGGTGAGCATGGCCTTTCCTTTCCAGCACGAAGATATCAATGTTGATGATATTATTAATCAGGTTAACATATATTTGAATGCCAATTAGGGTTTTAGCACTCTTTTATTGACTGTGCTAAATCTTGTGTTATAATAAAATATGCTATTAGGAGGAAAATTATGAAATCTACATGGACAATTAAAGAAAATTCAACAGGAACATTAAAAGTTGAAGTTGAAAAAGAATTATGGGCAAATGCTCAAAACAAAGTATTAGAAGAGAAAGCTAAAAATTTAGAAGTTAAAGGATTTAGAAAAGGACAAGTGCCTTTAAATATTGCTAAACAAAATTTAGATCAACAACAATTACTTTTCGATGCAATTAATGAAGTCGCAAATGAAGCGTTCATTGCAGGAATCGTTGAACATGAAGTTGAACCTGTTGCACAACCTCAACTTTCAGTTGACGAAATGACTGAGGAAGCTTTAACACTTTCATTTGTTGTTACAGTAAAACCTGAAGTTGAACTTGGTGAATATAAAGGCATCAAGATTGAAGCTGAAGATATCACTGTAAGTGATGATGAAGTGAATGCAGAACTTGAAAAACTTCAAGAAGAAAATGCAGAACTTGTTCTTAAAGAATCAGGTGCAATTGAAGAAGGAAACACTGTAATCTTTGATTTCGAAGGCTTCAAAGATGGAGAAGCATTCGAAGGTGGACAAGCAGACAACTATGAACTTGTCATCGGTTCAAATTCATTTATTCCAGGATTTGAAGAACAAATGATCGGTTTAGAAGCTGGTGAAGAAAAAGCACTAGAACTTGCTTTCCCAGAAGACTACCATGTAGAAGACCTTAAAGGACAAGATGTTGTCTTTAATGTTAAAGTACATGAAATTAAAGAAAAACAAATTCCAGAATTAAATGAAGAATTCTTAGAACTTCTTGATGAAGAATTTGAATCAGTTGAAGCTCTCACAGCATCAATTAGAGAAGAATTAGAAAAAGCAAAAGCATTGAATGAAGAAAACAGAGTCAATGAAGTATTACTTACAACTGTCGCAGACAATGCGAAAATGGAATTACCAGAAGCAATGATTGAAGAAGAAAAAAATCAAATGTTTAATGAATTTAACCAACGTCTTGCACAACAAGGTTTAAACTTTGAACTTTATTCACAAATCTTAGGCCAAACAGAAGAAGATATTAAAGAGCAAATGCATGAAGATGCAATTATGCGAATTAAAACGCGTTTAGTCTTAGAAAAAGTAGCTGAAGTTGAAGAACTTAAAGTTGAAAAAGAAGAAGTCGAAGCTGAATATAAGAATATTGCTGAGTTATATGGCATGGAAGTTGAGCAAATTAAAGAACTTGCTTCTGAAGCAGCTGTTACTTACGATATCTTGCTTAGAAAGGCGATTGAATTTATTCAAGCAAATCGTGCTTAAACCAAAAAGACGCCTAGCGTCTTTTTTCACCTAAAAGGAGGGATTAAATGAACGAAAATAATACAATGCATATACCAGTAGTCGCAACACGTGGCGTCATTGTTTTTCCTGAACAAGAAGTCATGATAGAAGTTGGACGACAAAAAAGCATTAAGGCAATCGAAGAAGCTGAATCATTTTTTAACGGTCATGTATTACTTGTAAGTCAAAAAGATGTTTTAGTTGATGATCCACGTCAAGATGAACTGTTTGAAGTGGGAACGCTTTGCCACATTAAAAGTGTTAAGAAAAAACAAGGATTTTTAAGAGTCACTTTCTCAGGTTTACAAAGAGCAGAAATTGAAAGTCTTAAAGATGATGAAACAATGTTGTTCTCTTCAATTAATTTGCTAGAAGATGAATTTGGCGATGAGGATGAACAAACTGCCTTGGTTCGTCGAATCATGAAAGAATTTGAAGCTGTATCAGTGCAAAATGTTAACTTACCGCCAGAAGTGATTCAACAGCTAACACGCGGTATTTCATCGGCACAACTAAGTGATCAGTTTTCACAATATTTCCCAACAAAGTTGGAAAGAAAACAAGAGTTATTAGAGACTGTAAACGTCAATGAAAGACTCTTTATGATTTTAGAAGATATTAATCGCGAACAAACAATTAATTCAATTGAAAGCGTGATAAATGAACGTGTGAGAGATCGCGTTGATGAGAATCAAAAAGAATTTTATTTACGTGAAAAGATGCGTGCCATTCGTGAAGAATTGGGCGATGTTGCAGATGTCACTGAGGATAGTGATAAATTCCGAGAGATGCTAGAAAAATATCCTTATCCTGATCATGTTAAAGAGAAAGCTTATGAAGAGTTACGTCGCTATGAAGTCTTACCACAAGCGGCTGGTGAGTCTGGCGTTGTGCGTAATTATATTGATTGGCTCTTAACAACACCATGGTGGCAAGAAACAGAGGATATAGAAGACCTCAATCAAGTACGTGCCAAATTGGACAAAGATCATTACGGTCTGGATAAAGTAAAAGATCGCATCTTAGAGTATCTTGCTGTTAAAAACATGACCCAATCACTTGATGCACCCATTCTATGTTTAGTGGGGCCTCCAGGTGTGGGTAAGACATCTTTAGCGAGATCGATTGCGGATGCAATGGGTCGTGAGTTTGTCAAGGCATCTGTCGGTGGTGTCCGTGATGAAGCCGAAATAAGAGGACATCGAAGAACATATCTTGGCTCAATGCCAGGTCGTATTATTCAAGGCATGAAAAAAGCAGGGGTCGTCAATCCGGTTTTCCTTATTGATGAAATTGATAAGATGGGATCAGATTTTAAAGGCGATCCTTCCAGTGCAATGCTAGAAGTTCTTGATCCAGAACAAAATACGATGTTTAGTGATCACTATTTAGAAGAACCTTATGATTTATCCAAAGTTATGTTTGTTGCGACAGCAAACTACTTAGGGGATATTCCTGAGGCACTCAGAGATCGATTAGAGATTATTGATTTAAGTTCATATACTGAAGAAGAAAAACTGCACATTGCTAAGGATCATTTGATACCTAAACAATTAGAGAAAAATGGTCTTAAGAAAAGTCAGTTTAGAATTACTGATGCGCAAATTCGTTACATTATTCGCCATTACACAAGAGAAGCAGGAGTGCGCCAATTAGAGCGTACAATCGCATCATTATGTCGTAAGACAGTACTTGCTATTCTCAAAGATGGTGAAGAGTCTATTTACATCTCACAAAAACTGATTCAAGAATGGTTAGGTAAAAAGATTTTTGAATATGGTCAAAAAGAGAAGAAAAATGAAGTGGGTGTTGTGACAGGACTCGCTTATACTCAATACGGTGGCGATGTATTGCCAATAGAAGTAACTTACTTTGAAGGTAAAGGAAAACTTATCGTGACGGGTCAATTAGGCGATGTCATGAAAGAATCTGCCGAAATTGCCTTTGGTTATGTTAAAACACATGCGAAAGCATTTGGGATTAAAGCAGATTTCTTCGAGAAACATGATATTCAAATCCACGTTCCTGAAGGGGCTGTACCTAAAGATGGTCCAAGTGCAGGGGTAACCTTCACAACAGCGCTTGTCAGTGCGATTACAAACAAAAAAGTACTTGCAGATATTGCAATGACAGGAGAAGTTACCTTAAGAGGTAATGTGCTCGCAATTGGGGGCTTGAAGGAAAAGTCGCTAGCAGCTCATCGTGTTGGTATTAGTAAAATCGTAATGCCAAAACAAAACGAAAAAGATATGGATGATATTCCAGAAGTTGTTAAAGAGAGTATTGAATTCATACCAGTAGAAACAATTGATGAAGTGTTAAAAGAGGCATTAGTTTAATGACAATTAGGACACAAGATGCGCAGTTGATTACTTCAGCTGCACATCCTTCACAATTTCCACGAACATTTGAAAAAGAAGTTGTTTTTGTAGGAAAATCTAATGTGGGTAAATCCAGTATAATTAATGCACTGGCGAAAAGAAAAAAACTTGCTTACGTTGGTCAAACGCCAGGTAAGACAAGACTTGCCAATTTTTATCAAATTAATGATAAATTAATTTTTGTGGATGTTCCGGGTTATGGCTTTGCAAACCGTTCTAAGAAAGAACAACAAGATTTCGGTATTTTAATGGACGGTTATTTTAATGAAAGACAAATTGATTTCATGTTTATTTTAGTTGATGTAAGAAGAGATTTAAGTGAAGATGATAAAATGATGATTAACCTTGCGCAACATCAAGATATTCCTTTTGCGATTATTTTGAGCAAAGCAGATAAATTATCACGATCAAAAGTGATGTCTTTCGTACAAAAATTGAAAAATAATTATGACTATGACGTTTTTCCATTTTCTAATAATGACATAGGAACGAGCCAAGAAATCAGTAAGCATTTAATTAATAAGTTAGGTCTTTAAGGCTTAACTTTTTTCATGTAATGATATTGAAAGAATTTATTAACCAGTGTTGCAATACCGGCTTTCATAGTGGTAAACTATAAGTAGATTTTAGAAAAGAGGAGAATATGAAACGTATTTGGTGGAATATTAAATATTATTTTGGACGTTTAAAAAACATGGATAATGAAGGATTTAAAGAGGCTGTTAATTATGCGCATGAGAAAAGCGGTAAGCCAAAGTTCATTATCTTTTTAGATATGGTTTGGTGTTCATTTAGATATACAGCAGGTTATGTCGATTATAATGAGTTTGAATTTTATTTAATCAACGGAAAACAACGTCAAACATATATTACACTTGGACAATCTGATAAAGTTGTAAAAGCTTATAATGATCAAAACTATGTGGACGTATTTGATGATAAATCTAAGTTTGTAAGAGAATTCTCTGAATTTATTCACCGAGATCATATTGATCTACGTGAAGTAGGGGTTCCTGAATTTGAATCATTTGTAATGAAACATAGAAAAGTTATGGCGAAGAAAACAAATGATTATGTTGGACGTGGTATTGATAAAATAGATATCGACGAAACCCCAAATTTAGATTTTGAAAAGCTCTATAATGAATTAAAAGCATCAGAACAATACCTTATTGAAGTATTCTTCAAACAACATCCTGTAATGGACACATTATCTGATAAAAGTGTCAACACATTACGAATTATTACTTTTTTAGACGATGACAATATTCCACGTGTTTTAGTGCGTGTGTTAAAGTCCGGCTTGGGTAAACATCTTGATAATATTGGTCAGGGTGGCATGTATACATTGCTTAATGAAGAAGGCGTTGTAGAGTATCCATTTATTGATAAGTATGGTAATCAACATACCACAAATCCTATAAACGGAAGAGAATTGATTGGTTTTACTGTACCTGATTACAAAAAAGTTGAAGCACAAGTTAAAGAAGTTTGTTTAAAAGTGCCGCAAGTTCGTTACATTGGTTGGGATGTTGCAGTCAGTCCCGAAGGCAATGCTGAGCTAATAGAAGGGAATACATCGACAGGTCCGTTCCAATTAGCACCAAGTTTATCACCTGATAAGACTGGGGTAAAACCAATCTACGAAAAATATATGGATATCAAATTTTAGTAGAAAAAAACACATCTAGTGATGTGTTTTTTCTTATTCATATATAATTTTATCGAATACATCTTTCATGCCTGTATCAAGATCTTCTGAATAGCCGGGTAACTGAATAATATCATGACCAGGGAACGGATTTGCTTCAATGATTGTGACGCCATCCGGCAAGATCGCAACATCCCAAGCAAGATAGTTTAAACCTTCTATATCTTCGGCTGCTTTTATTACTGCAGCTTTTGCTTGTTCAAAGTGGGGAATTTCATAACCTTTAAATTGAACATTTGTCATGGGATGGACAGTCATGCGTTGGCCGTACTTAGCAGCTCCATTAGAACAAATAACGCCTGTATCAACATCGATTTTAGCGGCGATACCACCATTATTTAAATTATCTATTTGCTTTCCATTGCCCATCCGAATTCCTGCAAATGGAATATGGACACCTTCGCTATTTTTTAAAGTAACAATTCTAATTGTATTTACTGAGTGTGGATATAATTTAGAAAGTGCTTTGTGTTGTGTAATATATTCCTCAACGACCCACTGTCCATTTTCTTTTAGAATTTGATAAAGGTTTTCGACAGAGGCAATCTCATCGCTATTGTATACTTCAATACCTTTACCACAAATACCGTCTATTGGTTTCACAATAAACTTATCGTGCTTTTCAATAAAAGCTTTTAAGTCATCTTCATTATGAACACTAAGATCCAACCAGTCGCGATGATGGAGGTGGGAAAAGTTTTTAAGGAAGCTATTTTTATCATCGATGAGTTTCCACATTTCTTTATCATAATTCATTTTTTTTACGTAAGCGTTACTGATGCCTCGGGTTACGTAATTTGCTCGAATTTTACGATTCTTATTATAGAATTCAAAATCGAGGTAATCTGAATAACCGGCTTGGTATTTAAAGCCACAATAGACCATGTCTAAGAATATGAGTACTTTATTTTTACCTGATCTTTTATGAACCTCATCGATTGCTTCAAACATTGCCTTATAATTCATAGATTTAATTCGTTGAAATAAAAACTTTATCTTTTTCATATTGTCACCTGCTTCTTTGCTAATTATATACCAATCCCTTTTATAAATAAAGAATTCCTATAAGTCATTTTAATCTAGATTTAATGGATTGATTAAAAGCAAATCTTATGATAAGATTTTAACTAGAATCAAAGATCGAGAAGAGTAGTCTTGTTATAAGCACTTAGAGAGTTATTGTTTGGTGAAAAATAACCTGTAATAAGATGAAAGTCACTCGGGAGATAAAGGGATGAAACTTGAGTATTTCCTTTCGTTGCTGGCGTTAACAGAAATGAAGGCTCTATGCAAAAAAAGGTGGTACCACGGTGAACATCGTCCTTTAGGATGGTGTTTTTTTATTGTTCAAAAGGAGGACTTATGAATAAATTAGCAGATAAGTATCAACACTTAGAAGTTGAAAAAGATAAATATGAAAAGTGGGTTAAAGCAGATTATTTTAAGGCAGGAGATAAACGTAAAGAACCTTACTCAATTGTGATTCCCCCACCAAATGTTACGGGGAAATTACACTTGGGTCATGCGTGGGATAACTCCTTACAAGATATTATTGCCCGTTACCAAAGACTAAAAGGTAAAGATGTTTTATACCTGCCCGGCATGGATCATGCAGGGATTGCTACCCAAGCGAGAGTTGAAGCAAGATTGAGAGAAGAAGGCATCTCTCGCTACGATTTAGGGCGCGAAGCATTTTTAGATAAATCTTGGGAATGGAAAGAAGAATACGCCGCACATATTCGTGAACAATGGGCAAAATTAGGTCTTTCATTAGATTATTCACGAGAACGCTTTACCCTTGATGAAGGCCTGAATAAGGCAGTTAATAAAGTTTTTGTTGATTTATATAATGATGGCTTAATATTCCAAGGCGATCGTATTATTAACTGGGATGTGGAAGCACAAACAGCATTGTCTAATATAGAAGTTATCCACAAAGAGATTCAGGGTAAATTTTATACCTTTGATTATACGGTGGCAGAAACACAAGAAAAATTAGCTGTCTCTACAACCAGACCAGAAACAATGTTTGCAGATGTTTGCTTAGTTGTTCATCCTGACGATGAACGCTATCAACATTTAATCGGCAAACACGCAATCAATCCAGCCAATGGTGCATTGATTCCAATCATCGCTGATTCCTATGTAGAATTGGACTTTGGGACCGGTGTAATGAAATGTACACCAGCTCATGATCCCAATGACTTCGATATTGCAATGAGACATGATTTAGAGATGCCTATTTGCATGAATCCCGATGGAACGATGAATGACCTTGCTCATAAATATAAAGGCTTAGAGCGCTTTGAATGCCGTAAGGCGTTAGTTCAAGATCTCCAAGATGCAGGAAAAGTAATCGAAATTAAAGATCACGTGCATCAAGTGGGTCACTCTGAACGAACAGATGTCGTTGTAGAGCCTTATTTATCCAAACAATGGTTCGTTAAAATGAAGCCCCTAGCTGAATCAGTCTTAGCACACCAAAAAGAAAATGGCATGACATTCTACCCAGAACGTTTTGACAAAACATTTAATCAGTGGTTAGAAAACATCGAAGACTGGTGTATTTCAAGACAACTGTGGTGGGGACATCGTATTCCAGCCTGGTTCCATAAAGAAACTAATGAGATTTATGTTGGCGAAACAGCGCCAGAGGATATCGAGAATTGGAATCAAGATGAGGATGTTTTAGATACTTGGTTCTCGAGTGCTCTTTGGCCATTTTCAACCTTAGGTTGGCCAGAAGAAACAGATGATTTAGAGCGCTATTATCCAACCAGTGTCATGGTAACTGGCTATGATATTATCTTCTTTTGGGTTGCACGTATGGCTTTCCAAGCGCGTTATGTTACTGACTCAATTCCTTTCAAAGATGTTTTATTACACGGACTTATCCGTGATCCAGAGGGTAAAAAAATGAGTAAGTCATTAGGTAATGGTGTTGACCCGATGGATGTAATTGAGGAATATGGCGTTGACGCGTTACGCTTCTTCCTCACTACAAACTCAAGTCCAGGTCAAGATATGCGTTATATTCCTGAAAAGGTAGAATCATCATGGAATTTTATCAACAAACTTTGGAATGCGTCACGCTTTGTTTTAATGCATATCGAAGATGAAAACTATGATATTAAACATGCTAAATTAGGTCAGGTGGATCGCCATATCATTGCGAAATTTAATGATGTGTTAAAAGAAGTTAACCAAAATATGGATCGCTATGAATTTGCGATGGTAGGAAATACCCTCATGCGTTTTACATGGGATGATTTTGCTAACTGGTATTTAGAACTCAGTAAAACAGGATTACAAAGTGAAGATGCTGAAGTCGTTTATGCAAGTAAAGCAACACTACAATATATTTTGAAAAATATTTTAATTATGCTTCATCCATTCATGCCATTTGTTACTGAAGAAATATATACTAAGTTACCTGAAAGTAAAGAAAGTATACAAATTGAAACTTGGCCTGAAGCATTAGAAATTAATCGCGAAGACCTTGAACAAGTTGACATTCTTATTGAAGCAATTACTCATATTCGTGAGTTAAAAGTTCAATATGAGTTAAAGAATAAAGAAATATTAAGTTGTGCAGTTCTTGATAGCAAGGGAGACATGATGTCATTCACACCTGTCATTAAGTCCATGCTTGAAACAATGGCCTTTGTAGAACTCAAAACGATTCAAGGTGATAAGTTAGTGCAACCGATTAAAGGGGCCTCATTAGAATTTATTAAAGAAGAATTAATTGATGAAGCTGCGCTGAAAGAAAAGTTGTTAGCCGAAAAGCAACATCTTGAAAAAGAAATTAAACGTGCACAAGGGATGCTCTCTAATAAGAACTTTGTGGAGAAAGCACCTGAAGCCAAAGTGTTAGAAGAAAAAGAAAAATTGGCAGAGTATCAACGTCAATTAGACTTGGTCAATGAACAATTAAATTAAGAGCTCATTTTAAGAGCTCTTTTTTTATTGTATAATGAATAAAATAAGGAGGACTTATGCTTAAAACTTACTATTTAGAAAATCAAGAAATAAAGATAGGACTACTAAATAAAGGTTGTGCTATTACAGAAATTACGTTAAAAGAATTGGGGCAAAATACCGTTGTTACCTATGACACGCTAGCAACATATCTTGAAGATCCATTTACAATGAATGCGTTGGTTGGTAATCACGCTGGAAGGATTAAAAACGCTTCTTATGAACATGAGGGAAAGATGATCCATCTTCAAGCGAATGATGGTGCCAATCATCTTCACGGGGGCGACGATGGCTTGTCACATCAGTATTTTACAATCACAAAAAAACAAGATGCGTTGATTGCCAAGTTAGAACATCAAGGTGTGGATTATACAATCACTTATAGACTATCAGGCCTTCAAGTAACTATTGAAATGTTGGCTGTGCCCCACAATGAAACGCTCATTAATTTAACCCAGCATACCTATTTCAATTTAAGTGAAGAAAAAACGATTGGAAATCATAATTTAATTGTTGAGGGTACTTATGTTCAAGCGCTCGATGACAGTGGCGTTCCAATGGCGGAAAAAATTCCTGTAAAAAATACTGTTTTTGATTTTACGGTGAAAAGTCAAATTAAAAAAGCGCTTGAGGGAAAGCATGAACAATTTGCAATTTCCAAAAACATTGATCATCCTTATCATACGCAAGCACTTTACTTAGAAAGTCCTGACGAGAAGATTGGCCTTTCTATTACATCTGATGCACCGGTTATGGTTGTATATCTGGCAAACTATTTTAACGATGGTATAACGAACTTAAAGCACCGTGGATTAGCTCAAGATCATGAAGCGATTGCAGTGGAACCACAATACTTACCTAATGATGTGAATTTGAAACAAGGGCCATCACAATTTTTTACGAAACAACAACCATTTAAACGAATCATTAAGTATCAATACACAATAAAAAAGGATTAATTCAAATTTGAATTAATCCTTTTTTGCTTATTTAATCTAAGGGTGTCCACACAAAGTGTTTTACAATCGCTGTGGAAACTAAGTAAAGTGCCACAATGCCTAGGACCCATAGGAGGTGACCTGGAGCAAGTGGAACCAGCTCAATTGAATGTGCGAGTGGGGTTTTAACAATCAGAAGTGTAATCCCTACTGCGAGCGCTGAAACAAACACAAGGAATGCTGATGGTTTGTTTCTGAATGAGAATGGTTTTTTGGCACGAATAATAAAAATAATAAGAGCTTGAGATAAAATACCAAAGGTGAACCAGAATACTTGGAATTGAACTTGTTGTTCAGGGGTATTAATTCCTAGGATGAAGTAGAGGACACCAAATGACATAATGTCAAAGACGGAGCTTAGCGGCCCAAAGACGGCCATAAATTTAACCAATCGATCAGACTCAAGTTTTCTTGGTTTATCTAAATCTTCGTCATCACAGTTATCAAATGGGATTCCTGTTTGCGCTAAGTCACTGAGTAAGTTTTGGACGAGGATATGCACAGGTAAGAGGGGTAAGAAAGGTAAGAATAAACTCGCAACAATGACTGAGATCATATTCCCAAAGTTACCACTTACGGCCATTTCCAGATATTTAATCATATTGACAATTGTCTTACGTCCTTCAAGGATTCCTTTTTCAAGGACGGTTAAATCTTTTTTGAGTAGAATGATGTCGGCACTTTCTTTAGCGATATCAACCGCGGTATCTACAGAAATACCTACATCCGCTTGTTTTAGTGCTAAGGCGTCATTAATACCATCTCCAAGAAAGCCTACAGTATGATTGTTGGCTTGGAATGCTTCAACAATACGTTGCTTTTGGACAGGTGATATCTTAGCGAAGAGATGACACGTACCGACAACATCGCGTAATTGCTCATCTGTCATTTCGTCGATATCATTACCAAGATAGGTTACTTCAGTGTCAATACCGACCTTAGAGCAAACTTTCTTAGCAACTCCTAAACTATCTCCAGTAATAACAACAACATCCACACCATGACGGTTTAAACTTTCGATGGTTGGTTTAGCACTTTCTTTAGGTGGGTCTAAGAAACCAACAAAACCAATTAAGACCATGTCGCTTTCATCTTTTGTGGAAAACTCATGTTCATCAGGAATATCATTCTTTTGCGCAACGGCAATCATGCGGAGTCCATCATTATTATGCTGCATGTAAACATCCATTGCTTCTTCACGCGTTTCATCATCTAATTCAAAGACGGCTCCATCGCGATCAATATAAGTACAGATATTAAGGATTTCTTCAACGGCTCCTTTTGTGATGAGTTGTCGTTTACCGCTACGGTCTTCTACAACAACGCTCATTCTTCTACGCGCAAAATCAAATGGAACTTCATCAACGGTACGGTAGTAGTTCACAAGGTCATCCATGTTATAGGTGTTAGCACGTTCGATGATTGCTAGGTCAATTAAGTTTTTAAGTCCTGATTGGAAATAAGAGTTCAAATAAGCATGACGTAATACACGCATGTCATCTTCACCGTTAACATCCATATAACGTTCTAAAATAATATTATCTTGTGTAATTGTTCCCGTCTTATCAGTACATAAGACATCCATTTCACCAAAGGATGAGATGGAACTTTGCGATTTCACGATGGTTTCATGTTTTGCCATATTAATGGCTCCACGTGCTAATCCACTGCTTAAAACAACGGGAAGCATTTCAGGTGTGAGCCCGACTGCTACTGTTAAGGCAAAGATAAAGGCTGTGACAAAGTCGTTTTTCATAAAACCATTTATAAGGAAAATAACGGGTAACATAACCAGCATTAATCGCATGAGAAGGCGGCTGGTTGTTTCAATACTGTTCTCGAAACTATTTTGACGTTTGGTGTCTTCTAAGACCCGACTCATTTGTCCTAAATAGGTGCGGTTTCCTGTACGAATAACTAATGCACGTGCACTGCCACTCACTACGTTTGTTCCCATTAAACATAGATTTGTGTAGTCACTTTCCGCATCCATCTGTTCCGGATCTAGGTAAACAAATTTTTCGACAGGTTGTGATTCTCCAGTTAAAGTGGCCTGGGAAATAAACAAGTCTTTTGCTGAGATTACACGCATATCAGCAGGAATGATATCTCCAGCAGATAAACGGACAATATCACCAAGGACCAGTTCATCAATCGGAATCTCAACGAATTGTCCATCGCGTAACGCTGCGGTTGTATTAGAAACCATATTCAGTAGTTTTTCACTTGCGGCATTACTTCTTTCATCTTGAATAAATGATATTAATGTAGAAATCAATACGATAACAGTAAGAATGGTAATCGTAAGATAATCTTTATCATCAGCAATCAGAATATCACTGATAAATGTAACTGCAATCACAACCATTAACACTAAGTTGAACGGGTTGATCAGTACGTTAAAAAATCCTACCAGGGGACTTTTTCTTTTCTTCTGCTCAATTTCGTTTGGTCCATATTCTTCATGGATTTCTTTAGCTTGCGCTGTCGTGAATCCACTTTGACTGGCATTGAAATTGTCTAAAATATCTTCTTGTGACATTTCTAGCATCGTTTTTAAATCTAATTTGTCCATATAAATACCTCTTTTCTAAGTAGATAATAAAGGTTCTTAATAAAAATTTGTCAATGATTTGGCAACCTTTTATCAAGGACCTTCATCACTTAAAACTATAACAAAACATCACTTATATAGCAATGAAGATGGTGTTTTCTTTTAAAAGTTTCCGTGCATATGTTATAATTTTTATGAAGTTGCAAAACTTGAATTCTTTAAAAATTAAATAGAAAAATGATAATAGTGTATGTGTTCGTGGTTTGAACCACGATTTTTTATATCAAAAGGAGGATTTTATGATAATCGGTAGTGTGAAAGAGATTAAAGAATTTGAAAATCGCGTGGGCTTAATTCCCAGACATGTCACCGAATATATTAAGGCAGGACATCAAGTATTCGTTGAACAAGGACTGGGTCTTGGCAGTGGGTTTAAAGATGAAGATTATATTGAGTATGGTGCAACCGTTTTAGAAACGGCAGCAGAAGTTTGGGAAAAAGTGGACATGATGATTAAGGTCAAGGAACCTTTAGAAGCTGAGTTTTCCTTAATGAAAAAAGGACAGATTTTATTTACTTATCTGCATTTAGCGGATAATCCCAAGCTCACAAAAGCATTACTTGAAAAACAGGTGTCAGCCATTGCTTATGAAACAGTGACAGACCAAGAGGGCAGATTACCTCTTCTAAAACCAATGTCAGAAGTGGCAGGTCGCTTGTCAATTCAAGAAGGGGCAAAATACTTGGAAAAAACTTATGGTGGTAAAGGCATTTTACTTTCGGGTGTACCGGGTGTAAGAAGTGGTCATGTTACGATCATTGGTGGTGGTGTTGTAGGGATGAGTGCTTGTAAGACAGCTTTAGGTACAGGTGCTACCGTCGCAGTATTAGATCGAAATCTTGAAAGATTGGCTTATATTGAAGATGTATTTTCTGGACAAGTGGAAACACTTTATAGTGATGAAAAAACAATTGTAGAAGAATTGAAACGTGCGGATGTTGTGGTTGGCAGTGTCTTGCTTCCAGGAGCGAAAGCGCCAAAACTAGTCCGACGCGAACACCTTAAAATCATGGAACCTGGGACAGTGCTTGTTGATGTGGCGATTGATCAAGGAGGTTGCTTTGAGACAAGTCATCCAACGAGTCATAAAGATCCTGTTTATATTATTGATGGTATTGTTCATTACTCGGTAAGCAACATGCCCGGGGCAGTGCCGCAAACTTCAACCTTAGCATTGGCGAATGCGTCCTTGCCTTATGGTATAGTTATCGCACGCTACGGTATTGAAAAAGCTGCCATGCGTAATGAGGGCATTTTAAATGGACTCAATACACATCAAGGTTTTGTGACAAATAAAGCAGTAGCAAGCTCTTTAAATTTAGAATATCGTGAATTTAAAAAAATCGAAAAAGTAATGCAAATTTAACGTAATTTTGTTACAATATAAATAGATATAAAGGAGGTGGCCATCATTCCAAATGTTATTACACATGGATTGATGGCTCTTGACGTATATAATCAACTTGAAAACTCAAGAGTCAAACAAGCAATCCAAAAATATCCTAAAGCTTATCTTTTAGGAAGTAATGGTCCAGATATCTTGTTTTACTACAAAGTATTTCCATGGCAAGACCAAAAATTGAATAAAATTATTGCTGGATATGGCAGTGTTGTTCATACAAGTCATATTAATGAGTTTTATAATTATGCCTTTGATTTTATAAAAAATATAAAAAATCAAGAGCGACAAGAAATTCTAACCGCATTTCTTGCCGGGCACTTTCTACATTGGTCACTTGATTCATTGGCACATCCTTTTGTTTTTTATCGTAGTGGTAAATTAGAGGGTACAAGCAAATACGATCATTATCGCTATGAATCAATGATTGATGCATTGATGATTACTTATGTTAAGAAGAAAAAAATGAGTGACCTTAAAGCGTATCGTTTTGTCGATGTAAGCGACACAGAAAAAAGAGTCATTGCTTCTTTCTATCAACAGATCTTAGCAGATGTCTTTTCTATATACGTGAAACCCAATGTTATAGAAGAAGCAATAAGCTCATTTAAATCAGTGCTGCATTACTTATACGACCCTCACAATCTTGTGACTCCGGTTGTTAAGAAGTTAGAAAATAAAATTGCAGAGCCTTGGGCTTTTAGCAGTCACATCGTAAATTCACAAATAGATGCTACTTATGACGTTTTAAATCTTGCTCATGAAACTTGGGCAAATCCAACTGATATTACCGATACATCTAATACAAGTTTTATTGATCTTTATAACTATTCAATTAAGTTAGGTCAGCTTTTGATTCATGAATTGAATGAAGCATTTGCTGGTAATCGAGATTCATTTGACGATTTAATTCAAGACAGACAATACGATACTGGTCGTGAAGTAGGTCTTGAAATGAAGTACTTTGATAATATTTATAAACGATAAAAGGAGGAATATATATGTATATTTATATTCATGGAAAAAATGTTGATATCACAGATGCGATGCACGATGCGGTGGAGGCGAAATTACAATTCCTAGAAAAGTATTTCGATGTTGATGATACTTTTAGAGCGAACGTTGTTGTTGACGTCTACCCAGAAGGTGTCCAAGTTGAGATTACAATTACATCCAAAGTAGGAATCCTTAGAGCAGAAGTCTTACATCAGGATTTCTATGCAGCTGTTGATAAAGCCATTGATAAATTAGAATCACAAATTCGTAAGCACAAAACAAGGATCTCCAAAAAGAGTTCCGAAGGGCTATCAGAAGCATTCTTAAAAATGATTCAAGAGGAAGAAAAATCAGAAGAACCAGAATTAGTCAGAACTAAAGCGATTTTCGCTCAGAAAATGAACTTGAATGATGCAATCGTTGATATGGAAATGTTAGGACATACATTCTTTATTTACACTGATGATGAAACAAATGAAGTTGCTGTCGTCTACAAACGTAATGATGGAGATTATGGTTTACTTGAAGTAGAAAAAGATGTTTAATGATAGTAATCACTGAGTTTGTTGTGATATAATTAAAAACAAATGGAGGTTTGATTATGAGTTTTAAAGATAAATTCAAAAGTATTCTCTCGCCAATCGATGACGAATATGAAGAGTATGAAGAATACTTAGAACTGACGGAAGAAGAAGCCGAAGGTCTAAGTGAATATGAACAACCCAAATCGCAAGGAGGTCCTAAATTGCCAGCAGATACAAAAATGGTTTTATTTGAACCACGTTCTTTCGAAGAAGCCGAAGAAGTTGCCCGTTACTTAAAAGATCGTCGTGCCGCAGTTGTAAACTTACATCGTTTACAAAGAGATTATGCGCAACGAACAATTGACTTTTTAACTGGTGTTGTCTTCGCACTTGATGGTTCAATTCAAAAAATTGGTCATAATGTTATCTTATGTACACCAAAGACAATTGGTGTTGAAGGTGAAATAAGTATGAACATTGATGAATTGGATTCATAAAAGCAATGACATCAAAACCTGAATTTCGTATCAAGCGAAAAGGCTATGATCGATTTGAGGTTGATCAAGCAATTGCGAAACTTCAAAGTGATATAGAAGCGGTCGAGAAAAAGAATCTTTTGTATCAAAGTCAGGTTTCAAACCTCATGAAACAAAGAACACTTCTCAAACGCCAATACGATAAAGTATTAGCTGACTTAACCATTAAAGAAAAAGCAGCTGAAGAAATGTCACGATTAGCGCTCAGAGAAGCAAACGCAATTATTGATAGAGCCTATGATAATGCAGATCTTATTGTTAGAGAAGCCATGTCATCTGCTCGACAAATACTTGTTGAGATTGCTCGAATTTCAAATCAATCTGAAAAATTGCGTGATGAATTAAAAGAAAAAATAGAAGATTTAGATTCTGTGATTGATGGTCTTGAGTTACCTGAAGCACCGAATTTAACTTGGCTCAGCGATGATCAAGACAAGACTGACTAAAGATTGGAAATCAGAGATTTCGTGGATGGTGCAAACGAAACCAATCTTAGTGAGTTATCACTTGTGAGCTTGTTTCTGAAAGAAAGTAAGAAACACGTACGGTGCGTTAAACCGAAATGAGTGCGTGCTTTTGCACGAACTAAGGTGGTACCGCGTTTAAACGTCCTTATGATATTATAAGGGCGTTTTTTATTTGTTTAAAAGCAAAAGGAGAGATAGGATGAATTACAAAGATACATTATTACTTCCTAAAACAGAGTTTGAAATGAGAGGTAATCTTTCCAAAAAAGAACCAAAATTTCAAGCACGTTGGGAAGAAGAACAATTATATAAAGAGATGTTAAAGAAAAGAGAAGGGGCACCGAAATTTGTTTTACATGATGGGCCACCTTATGCAAATGGTCAAATCCATTTAGGTCATGCCTTAAATAAGATTTTAAAAGACATGATGATTCGTTCTAAATTCATGGCTGGATATCAAACGCCATTTAGACCAGGATGGGATACACATGGATTACCAATCGAGACTGCAATTCAAAAACAAGGGGTAGATCGTAAGAATATTCCCGTAGCGAAATTTAGAGAGTTGTGCGAAGTATATGCACGTGAACAAGTAGAAATTCAAAAGAAAGATTTTAAATCATTAGGCACAGTAGCGGATTACGATAATCCATACATTACCTTAAGTAAAGATTATGTCGCAACACAAATTCGTGTTTTTGCGAAAATGGCAATGAAGGGTATGATTTATCGTGGACTGCGCCCTGTTATTTGGTCACCATCAAGTGAAAGTGCTTTAGCTGAAGCGGAAATCGAATATAAAGACCGTCGTGATCCAGCAATTTATGTTGGCTTTGATGTTGTTGATGGTAAAGGTGTTTTAGAATCAACAGATCGTTTCTTAATTTGGACAACAACACCGTGGACGATTCCTGCAAACTTAGGAATCAGTGTTCATCCTGATATGGATTATCAGCTAATTAAGACAGAAAAAGGTAATCTTGTCTTGGCTAAGACTTTAGTAGAATCTGTATTAGAAAAAGTAAAATTAGAAAACTTAGGTGTACTGAAGGAATTTAAAGGGCATGAATTAGAATACATTACCGTGCAACACCCACTTTATGCCGAGCGTCAGTCACTTGTCATTAATGGTACCCATGTAACAGATGATGCGGGTACAGGGTGTGTTCATACCGCTCCTGATCATGGTGCAGAAGACTTTGAAGCAGGAAAAGCTTATGATTTAAAACCATTTGGTCCAGTCGATGAAAAAGGGATTTTAAATGAAAAAACAGGAGAATTTGCAGGCTTAACTTTTGAGCAAGCTAATAAAGCTGTTACCCAAAAACTTGAAGAGACAGGTCACTTATATGACATGAGCTGGTTTGTCCATAGTTATCCACATGACTGGAGAACAAAGAAAGCGATTATCTATCGTGCTACGACTCAATGGTTCGCTTCGATTGAAACTGTTCGTGAAGATGTTTTAAAAGAAATTGAAAAAGTTGTTTGGCGTCCGGCATGGGGTGAGCGTCGTATGCACAACATGATTGCCGATCGTGGTGATTGGTGTATTTCACGTCAACGTGCTTGGGGTGTACCAATTCCAATTTTCTATGCAGAAGATGGCTCAGCAATTATTGATGAAGATGTATTCATGCATGTTGCCGACTTATTTGAAGAACAAGGTGCTAATATTTGGTTTGAAAAAGAAGCAAAAGACTTATTACCTGAAGGATACACCCATCCAAACTCACCTAATGGTGTTTTCACTAAAGAAACTGACATCATGGATGTTTGGTTTGACTCAGGGTCTTCCCATACCGCAGCTTTAAACCATGAAGAAACGCCACTTCCTGTTGATGTTTATGCGGAAGGTTCAGACCAATACCGTGGATGGTTTAACTCATCCCTTATCATTTCTACAGCTATCTATGGCCATGCACCCTATAAAGAAGTTCATAGTCACGGCTTTATTATGCATGATGATGGCGAAAAAATGAGTAAGTCCAAAGGGAACGCCTTAAGTCCGCAAGCAATTACAGAAACACTTGGGGCAGATACTTTACGTCTTTGGGTTGCCAGCGTTGACTATCATAGCGATATTGCCATGTCAGAAAAACTATTAAAACAAGTCAGTGAATCGTACCGTAAAATTCGAAATACATTCCGCTTTATGTTAGGAAACCTAAAAGGCTTCGAGTATGAAGAACATGCTATCGCAATTGAAAACCTTGCGGCATTGAATCGCTATGTTTTAAATGAAGTCATTAAAGTAAACCGTGAAGCAAAGAAGGCTTACGCTGAGTATGATTATCAAAAAGTAACCACAATGGTTTTAAATTCAATGACAAATCTCATGTCCGCTTACTATCTTGATTACAATAAAGATACATTATATATTGAAAAAGAAGATGATCGTAAGCGCCGTGAAGTACAAACTGTGCTCTATATCGCAACAGATATCTACTCAAAATTAATGGCACCAATCTTGGTTCATACAATGGAAGAATTAAATGATCACTTTAAACCAAATTCAGAGAGTATCCATTTACAAGATTTCAGTGATTTAGAAACTGCTGTTTTATCAGAAGAAGAAAATGCAGACTTTGCGAAATTATTTGAATTTAGAGAAGCGGTCTTTAAAGCCTTGGAAGACAAGCGCGCTGAAAAGGTGATTGGTAAATCACTTGAAGCATTAGTCACACTTCATCTTGACGATGAAATGAAGTCCTTAGTAGATAAGGTTCTTGGAGATGAGCTTGCACAATGGCTCATTGTTTCCAAAGTTAACTTCACAGATGAAACATTAGAAAATGTTTTAGACTATGAAATTAAAGTTGAAAATATTGAAGGAGCGCAATGCCCAAGATGCTGGAATATTGTTGAGCATTTAGAATCAAGCGGCTTGTGTTCACGCTGTGACAAGGTTATGAATCAATGAAAATAACCTCTTTACAAAATAAATTTGTAAAACATCTGGATAAATTAAAACAAAAAAAATATCGCGATGAAAATCAAGAAGTTTTGTTAGAAGGGGAACATTTAGTTGAAGAATTAAAGACAACGGATTTTTCCTATCAAACAATTGGCTTAGATTCAAACAATGATATTCAAATTACCAAAGAGATTGCTCATAAGATTTCGCAAACAAAATCTGGTTCTGAGCATTTCGCATTATTAAAAATACCCCAATTTAAGCTTGAAAGAGCAAGTCGGGTATTACTATGTGATACGGTACAAGATCCTGGTAATCTCGGCACAATTATTAGAACGGCCTATAGTTTTGGTATTGATGCAGTGATTGTCAGCGATGATTCGGCAGATATCTGGTCGGGTAAAACGTTACGTTCAAGTCAAGGTGCAGCATTGCACTTACCAACATTACGTCTGCCGATTCTCCAAGGGATTGCCTTATGTAAATCATTGGGCATGCAAGTTTATGTTGCTGATTTGGATGCAGACGCGATTGGCTTACAAGAACTGCAGAAAAACCATGTAGCGGTTGTCTTGGGTTCTGAAGGTCAAGGTATTTCTAAAGCAGCCAAAGAGGCAAGTGATGGCTCAGTTATGATTGAAATGACGCAGTTTGAATCGCTTAATGTCGCTGTTGCTTCAGCGCTCATTGCTTATCATATAAAAAAATAAGAGTGTGGATTATCCACACTCTTATTTTTATTTGAGTTCATAAGCATCTTTATAGAGGCGTTTTTCAGTGAGACACTCTAATAATAATGACTTATAGATACGCTTGAAAAATACATTACTGAAATACTCTTTTTTATAAAGTTGAGTGGCTTCAAAAAGGATTTCAGTTTCTAATTGATGAGATCTTAAATCTGTCATCAGTTTACAAAACATTTTTTCTATTGTATTTTTAAAGTCTTCACAGTTATTACATGGATCAGAATCTTTAGTCAGGTAAATGACTGCGAGTTTAGCCGATGTATTTTCTTTGATGCGTTTTGAAGCTGGCATGATACCGTTATAGATTAAAGACCAAAGACGATCGCTTTCGATTGTGTCACTTTGTTTTGTCGTAATCGTATTGTACATTTGTAAGGTATCATATATTAAAAGTGCTTTTTCTAGTTCACGGTTAAGAGCATATATTTTCGCGGCAACAATTTCTGCGTCGACCATTCTCCGATAGTTTCTCGTTTCAATTAGCAGTTGTGATGCTTGGTGATAATGAGCTTGCGCTAAATGCAATTGATCTAGATGGATGTATGCTTTGCTAAGGTAAAGATAAAACACAGCTTGATAAGTCTTATTATATTGTTGCTGTGCAAGTAATTGATTGAGATGATATTGGGCCTTATTAAAATTATGGCTTAGAAAGGCATTATAAGCCAGATGAAGATCATTTTTTTCAGGGCACAGTTGTTTATTAAAGAAAGCAGAATAAAATTTTATTTTTTGCGATACTTCATTTCTAATTAATAAAGGAATTGAGGCGCTTTTTTCAAGTTGTAGATAAAGATCTTTTGCGCTTTCAATATCATTATAAAGAAGGGCATACTCAATATCTTCAATTAAGTTTTGTAGGGATAAAATCCGTTGTTTTTCTAACGGATAATCAATCTTGAGAGTTTGCAGTAGATGATCTAATATCCCATGGTTAGCCTTTTTACTTTGGTTTAATACTGAGGAGAGATAAGGACGCGCATATCCAGCCTCAATCGCAAGATCGGTGATTTTAATATCATGATGTTTGATATGATTTTGGATAATCTTAAGCTTAAGGTCGATATCTTTCATAATGCCCTCCTATTAATATTGTACTTTAAATAAATAGGGCATTTGTCATTATATAGTTGTCTAAAATATGTCTTAAAAAGCAATTTCATCTCCTTTAAATGTTACACCTCTAATTAGGAGCGATTTCTTACAGTTCATAAAAATATTTTGTTCAATAAGTGATTTTCGTCAGTAAAAGGATATAAAAATTAGATAGTTTTCTTAATTTTGATGTGATTAAATAATACTAAGAGTTATTCAGGAGGAAAATATGAAAAATATAGCGATTGCGAATGTTTATAATTTTGTAAGGGTCTCACATGTTGAGCCGAGTCGATTTATTCAAGATGACTATGAAACAATTAAACAGCAAATCATTGCAAATAAGCAATATAAAATTCCCGGTAGTTATGCTTTAAAGTATGATGCAGTGTTGGATCCAAAATATCAAGCGTTATTTAAAACATATTTAGATGAAAATGATGAGATTTCAGCTTGGTGGGAGATTACCGAAATTCTCTGTGAAAAAGCGGGGGTTGAATTTCCTAAAAATCATCAAGATGAGGAAATGTTTGATGAAAGAGTGGACTCTGCTTATAGTATTGGTTACGCACCTGAGGACCGTAAAAAGTTAGTCGATGCTTATATGGAAGATTTCCATGAGGTTTTTGGTTATTATCCTAAAATCATTGGTTCATGGGTCTTAGATGAGATTACACTCGCTTACGCTCAAGAAAAATATAATATTATTGCGGCGGCAATTTGTCGTGATCAGATGGGAACGGATGGATTTACGCTTTGGGGTGGTTATCCTAACGGTGTTTATATCCCAAGTAAAAATAATATTAATACGCCCGCAAATAATACAGAAAATGCAATTAATATTGCGATGTTTAGATTGTTAAGTCCGGATCCTATTTATAGCTTTGAAGCGGATGTACGAGATGATTTATTTGGTGTCTATACGCTCGAACCAAGTTGGGTGGCAGGACGAGGCGATCGTATCGATTGGTATTTTGATCGTATTACTCAAGAAGATCATCTTGGGATTGCTTATACAATGGTTGGTCAGGAAAATAATTTTCTTTGGGAAAATATTCAACCCGGATACCTACCACAAATAAAAAGTATTAAAGAACGGGCGGATAAAGGAGAGATTTATTTACAGACAATGGAGGAAAGTGCCCGTTACTTTTTGAAAAAGTACCAACTTACCCCGGCAGCAACTTTTCAGGCAACAAAAGATTGGGACTGCAATAAAAACTTACAAGCGGTTTGGTATGCCTCTCGCTATTATCGTCTTGGTTTCTTATTTGAAGATAATCGATTAAGAATTAGAGATATGTTTGTATATCGTGATGCATACACTTCCCGTTATAAAGAAGCTGCAATGCATTCAACAAAGTCAATGCTTGATGCCTTGCCTGTTTTATTTCCTCAATTATGGAAAGATGATTTTGGTAAACGTCCTTTTATAAGGCTGGTTGATGAAAGCAATCATGAATTACAAGACAGTGTATCTTATGCTACTTTAGAAAATGGTGACTATAAAGTAACATATGATCATCTTGAACAGAGTATTATTTTGACAGACGAAACGCTAAGGCTGCAAGGGCATGCGGCATTGTTATTTGATTATCTTCCTCATGTGAAATCATTTACGCCATCTTCTTTGGAAATGGTTTATCGTGATTTTAACTTCACGCTAACGTTACAGAAAGGTTCTTTTGTAAAAATAGATACAACTACATTTAAAATAGAGCCTGAAGAGGGAGAAATTATCGTTAACTTGCTTGAAGCAAAAGCTGAGGCTATTTATCATCCTGACTATCAAGAACATCAGTTAGACATAGAGGCAATGTTAAAGCCGGATATTAAACCATTTAAAGATATTACCATTCCATTGCCAAGTCCATCAATTTCTCCCAAAAGCGCAGTCTTTCAAAAAGGTGAAAAGCAAACAATCACTATGACAGCAGAAGGAAAAATATTTTATAGTTTGAATGAATCAAGCTATCAGGAATATGAGGCACCGATTGTAATTTCAAATGATACAGTTCTAAAGGCTTATGTTGAAAAAAATGGTGAGCAAAGTGAAGTTGTCACACAGCAATATGACTTTGCAATTAAAAACGTTAAGTTGACGACCAAGACGCACTTTGATGCTCGCGAGATTTTCAATCGAAATGGGATTGAAGATTTACTGGTTGCTCAAAGAGGAAGCCTTGACTATATTGATGGTTACTGGTTAGGTACCACAGAAAATATAGTTTTTAATATAGACTTTAAAGAGACAACGTATGTTGATGATTTAAGTTTTGGCTTTTTATCAGCACATCGTTCGGGTATTGTTTTTCCTAAAGCAATCGAAGTGTATTGTGATGGTGACAAATCATCTAAGAAACAACTTACGTTACCAAACAATAAGCAAGAGCGTGAGATCGTTAAGAAAGATTTTGCAATAGCGATTGAGAAAGAAGTAAAGCAAATAGCGGTTAAAATCATCCGTCATCAAAGAATGCCTTCATGGTGTATCTATAAAGGTGATACGAATGTCTTTACGATGATGGATAATTTAATTATTAAATAAAAAAGGATTCCTGAGCATACGATGCTGGGAATCTTTTTTTCATAAAAAAAGCGCCTGAGTAATCAAGCGCTTAAAATATGTTAAATGTATTTTTCGTAGAGTTCTTCTACTTTTTCCCAATTAATAACTTCAAACCAGTTTGAGATATATTCTGGTCGACGGTTTTGGTAATGTAAGTAATAAGCATGTTCCCAAACATCAATACCTAAGATTGGTCGTAGATTTTCCATCAATGGGTTATCTTGGTTTGGTGTTGACATTACTTTTAATTTTTTGTCTTCGTCAATAACCAGCCATGCCCATCCACTACCGAAACGGCCTGCAGCTGCTTTAGAAATTTCATCTTTAAATGAATCGTAGCCGCCAAGGTCCTTTTCAATGGCTTCAAGTAGTTTTCCTGATGGTTTTTGTCCTGTAGCTGGTGCTAAGATTTCCCAAAAGAGACTATGGTTTAAGTGTCCCCCACCGTTATTACGTACGGCTGTACGAATATCTTCAGGAATCTCATCGATATTGGCGATGAGTTCTTCTAAGTCTTTTTCTTTCAATTCTGGATGTTTTTCTAAAGCATCATTCAAATTATTCACATAGGTTTGATGGTGTTTTGTATGGTGAATCTCCATCGTCATTTTATCAATATGTGGTTCTAATGCATCATAGCTGTAAGGTAATTCTGGTAATTTATGTGTCATCATTATTCCTCCTTCTGATACATTAATTCTAACAAATCTAATTTTGAGACTCTACCTATATGCCTAGAAGTGATGAATACTTGTCTTTAAGGTACTGAACAAAAATATTTGGATCAAAGGATTTTCCTGTGGCTTTATTTAAAATAGTATCTGCTTGATATAAGCCGCCGTATTGATGGATATTTTTTTCAAGCCAAACAAAAATACCTTTGATATTGCCTTCTAATAAATAAGTTTCTAGAGGAATATCTTTTTTCATTGCTTCCATAAATTGGGCCGCATAGGCACTTCCGAGTGCGTAAGTTGGGAAGTAGCCGAATGAGGCATCTGACCAATGGATGTCTTGCATAATACCAAGTGTATCGTTTTCTGGACGTAATCCAAGGTATTCTTCCATAAGGTCAGCAAATCGTTTATTGAGGTTTTCTGTTTTTCCCTCTGCCATTTCTTTTTCTAATTGATATCTTACAAGGACATGAAGGGGATAGGTCAACTCGTCAGCTTCGGTTCTAATGAGGCCTCTTTCAACATAGTTGATGCCTTTTATAAACTCATCTAAGCTCACAGTACCTAAGACTTCAGGAATAATTGCTTGTAATTTAGGGTAAATTGGAATCCAAAATGTCTTACTTCTAGCGATGTTGTTTTCAAGAAAGCGAGATTGTGATTCGTGCATTCCCATACTCATATTTGAAGCAAGGGGATAATGCTCAAAATCTTTGTTTACTTGATGATTGTACATTGAGTGGCCAACTTCATGGATGACAGAGAATATATTTGAGGTGAAATCATATTCATCATAATGAGTTGTAATGCGCGTATCGTTAATTGAGAAAGTACTTGAGAATGGATGTTCAGTTTCGGCAAGATAGCCAAAGCTGGATTCATAACCCAGGTACTCCATAATAAGCTTACTAATTTCTCTTTGTTTTGCGATTGGTACATATTGTGTTAAAAATGCTGGTTTAGGTCCTTGAGCTTGAATTACTTCATCAATGAAGGGTACAAGTTCTTCTCTGAGTAAGTTAAAAAAGGGATCTAATTGTTTTTGAGTAAGACCTTTTTCATAATCATCAAGCATTTGATCGTAGCGATTAATGTCTTGTTGACGATAATCGATCATTTTGTTATTCGTATCAATCAGTTTAAGAAGATAAGGTTCAAATTGTTGATAGTCTTTTGCTTCCCTTGCGGATAGCCAGATTTCTTGTGCATCATTTTTGAGTTGGGAAAAGGCAACAAACTCATCTTGCGGGATGTTTTTTTGCTTATTAATTTGTTCAAGATAGTATTTAGCACTTTCACTTTCTAGAAAGTTACTTGATTTTTCACTTTCTAATAAAAGTTGGTATGTT
>DATBUC010000077.1:0-4128 GCA_036516515.1 Erysipelothrix sp.
TTGAATTGACTATTATACAGATCAGCGTAGAAACCATTTTGTTGCATTAAGGTATCGTGATTACCAATCTCAATAATATTACCGTCTTTCATAACAAGAATTTTGTCTGCATTTTTAATGGTAGATAAACGGTGCGCGATAACAAAACTCGTTCTATCTTTCATTAATTCTGCCATCGCCTCTTGTATCATCGCATCAAGACGGGTGTCAACGGAACTGGTTGCTTCATCAAGAATAAGAATTTTAGGATCACTTAGCAGTGCTCTAGCAATGGTGATTAATTGCTTTTCACCATTGGAGATATTGGATGACTCTTCGTTAAGTTCCATATCATACCCATTAGGTAATGTCGTGATAAAGTGGTGTACATTGGTTCTTTTCGCAGCATCGATAATTTCTTGCTCACTTGCATGTGGTTTACCATAGGCAATGTTATCCTTAATCTTACCACTAAATAGCCAGGTGTCTTGGAGTACCATCCCAAAGAGCGAACGTAAATCATCGCGTTTCATATCACGAATATCAACACCATCAATTTTGATTGCGCCTTGATTTACATCATAAAAGCGCATCAGTAGATTGATAATGGTTGTTTTACCTGCACCTGTTGGTCCAACAATCGCAACCATCTCACCTGGTTCAATATTAACACTGACGTTTTTAATAATAAGTTGTTCATCATAGCCAAAGGAAACATTTTCAAATGAAACGTTACCTTGAAACTGATCAATTAACATTGGCTTATCAATATCTTTAATATCATCAGGTTCATCAAGATAATCAAAGACGCGATCAATTGCAGCGATTGAGGCTTGAATCGTAGGTGCAAGTTGCGTCATTTGGGTTAGCGGTTGATTTACTTGCCAGATATAACGTACAAAGGCCTGTAAAGCACCCACAGCCATTAAACCTTCACTTACTTTAACTGCACCAATGAAAACAGAGATAGCAATAATAAGGTAAGTAAGCATGATTACACCAATACTCATCGTACCAGAGAAAAAGTTTGCTTTAAATCCATTATTACATAAGGTTTCATTTGATACCTTAAAATCTTCAATGGCATGCTCTTGGTAATTAAAGAGTTTAATTTCATTAAATCCTGTTAACTTTTCTTGAACAACACCATTTAAGTTTCCTAAGGATGCTTGTTGTATTTCAAAGAGTTTTTGTGATCGCGTAATAACAAAGCGCGCAATCAAAATACTTAAAGGAATCATCAACGAAGCAACCAGTGCCATTTGCCAATTAATCACAAACATCATTATCACGGCAAAAATCAGACTCAAAAGTGACATGAATATCTGTGAAAATGACTGTTGTAATGCCCCAGAGAGTGTCTCAATATCGGTTGTCATTCGACTCATAAGATCCCCTGCTGAATGATCATCAAAATAGCGCACGGGCAATTTTGTCATCTTTACTTTAACATCCATTCTTAAATCATACACAGCTGATTGAATGGCATCTGAGATTAAATATTGCATGGTCATCCGGGCAATCGCATTCAGGATATAAATCATGGCCAGTATAACAATGATTTTTTTAATTACATCATATTGTATATGAGCGCCTATGACATTTTGTTTGATATCCATGACATCACGGGCTAATTGGGACGTCGCCATCCCTTCAATCATCGGCGCTGCAGCAGTTAATATTGCAGCAAGCAAAATCATAAAAATGGCTGTAAATAATTTAACTTTATAAGGTTTTAAAAATCGCCACATTCTACGCAAGCTTTTCATAATCAGCCATCTCCTTTTCACTTAATTGCGATTTCGCAATTTCAATATAAACATCACAATCTTTCATTAATTCTTGATGTGTTCCTTTGCCAACAATCTTACCCTCATTTAAAACAATAATTTGATCAGCATCCACAATCGAACTAATTCTCTGAGCAACCACAAGCATAATCGAATCTTGAATTTCTTCACGAAGATTTTTACGTATTAGAGCGTCAGTTTTATAGTCAAGCGCGGAAAAACTATCATCAAAAATATAGATTTCTGGTTTTCTAACTAAAGCACGCGCAATGCTGAGTCTTTGCTTTTGTCCACCTGATACATTACTGCCACCTTCACTCAATACTTCTTGATATTGATGGGGTTTTTTCTCAATAAACTCCCTTGCTTGAGCCAGTTGGGCACTTTCAACCACTTCGTAATCGTTGGCAGTTTCTTTACCATAACGGATATTACCAGCAATCGAACCACTAAACAATAAGGATTTTTGAGGGATAAAACCGATTTTATTTCTCAGTGCATAAAGATCATATTCTCTCACATCAACACCATTCACGTAAACAGCACCCGCTGTGACATCATAAAATCTAACAATTAAATTTATCAGTGTTGATTTTCCACTACCTGTAGAACCAATAAAAGCAACTGTCTCACCTTTTTTGGCAGTAAAGCTGATATCCGTTAATACATTCGCCTCGCCATCAGGATAAGCAAAATCAACATGATCAAAGCGCACTTCAGTCTCAGCGATACCCTCCATACGACCATTTTCAACATTGCTTACTAATGGTTCTTTATTTAAGATTTCTTCGATTCTTTTAGCACTGACTGCAGCACGAGGATACATAACAAAAACAATTGAGAACATAAGAAGCGAGAAGAGGGCATGGAATTGATATTCTAAGAAAGCAACTAAATTTCCTACTTCTAAACTGCCAAGGTCAATCATTTGTGCTGCCACAAAAATAATTACTAAAACCGCAAAGTTAAGGATTGTGAAAAAGATTGGTTCAACACGTGTCATCATTACGAATAGTTTTTTCGCTGTGTTCGCATAAGCATCATTGACCGCTTCAAAGCGTTCTGTCTCATATTCATCTTTTCTAAATGCACGAATAACACGCACACCAGTAATATTTTCCCGGGTAATTTGATTCAATTTATCCATTAATTTTTGTTGTTTACGACTCATTGGTGCTGATTTAATCCCGACGATAATCACAACTGCTAAAACAAATGGGATACTGGACAATACAATTAAAGCTAATGATGGATTTGTATTAAAAATAAGCCAAAATGAAGCAATAATCATAATCGGACTATTTAAACCCATCCTTAATAACATTTGAATGAATAACTGTAATTGATAAACATCTCCCGTAATTCTTGTAATCATCGAAGAAACACCAAATTCATTATATTCACTATGAGAAAGTTCCTGAGATTTTTTAAATAAATCATTACGAATATCACGTGTAATCCAAGTTGCAATTCTTGCCGAGGTATAATTAAGTAAGAGATTACCCAATCCCCCAACAATTGCGACAATAATTAAGATTATGCCTTGACGTTTAATAAAGGCCATATTACCCGTGCCAATACCTTCATCAATCATTTTTCCCATAATGGTAGGAATCCCTAATTCCGTTCCTGCAAAAGCAAGAACCGCAATTACATTTAACAGAAATAAAAATTTATATTTTTTTAAGTATTTGATAATTAATTTCATAATATCCCCCTTTGTATACATTTTTTACCAACTGTATTATAATAAAGTATAAGGTTACCTTACAGTCAAGGAGAATACATAAAATGATAAAAAATAAACTTACAACTGGTCAATTTGCCAAACTCGCTAATATACCCAAGCATGTTCTCTTCTATTATGATGAGATTGATCTTTTTAAACCGGATTATATTGATGCCAATAACTATCGTTATTACAGCTATTATCAATACTATACTTATATTGTGATCGAATTCTTAAAAGATACCGGCATGCCTTTAAAAGAAATAAAACACTATCTTGATAATCGTGATAGCGCCCATTTTGAAGACCTCATGTCACAACAACTTCAAGAAATCGATGAACAAATTAAAAAGCTTGAAATGAGCAAAAACTTTATCAACCATACCCTAAGCAGCATTAAAAGAGCCAATGCCTCAAAACATCATCGCTGTCAAATTATAGAAAAAGAGGCCGAATTGATCATATTGAGCAATCCAGCCTCTTTAAATAGAAAATCATTTGTCAGTGACTATGTTACGTTTATAAGAACTTATGATATAAAATTCGCCAACTATATCGGAAAAATTACACATCGAGAAGATATTGAAGCAGGCCTTTATGCACACCGTAGACCTGATTTTTACTTTGAAT
>DATBUC010000078.1:0-5764 GCA_036516515.1 Erysipelothrix sp.
CTGCTTTAGCTGCATGGACCCCTTCAACTGTTTTTGTATTGTTGCTTAAAAAGTTTTCCGCACTATCTGCCTGCCCTATAAGCAGCCCAGCTTGATAGTTTCTTGAGTGAACACTGCTGGCAGTAACCACTAAATCACCGACACCACAAAGACCTAAGAAGGTTTCGGCACGGCCGCCAAAATGAACGCCAAAGCGCGTCATTTCTGCCAGTCCACGTGTAATTAATGCGGCACGGGCGTTATCACCCAAATCCAGCCCGGCAATGATGCCAGCCGCAACAGCAATTATGTTTTTGATGGCAACACCAATTTGCGCGCCAATCACATCATCAGTGCGATAAACTCTAAAATAATCATTAGAGAAAAGATGCTGGATATCATAGGCTAATGCTTGGTCTTCAGATACTGCATTAACTGCTGTTAATTTACGTAATACAACATCTTCTGCATGTGAAGGACCAATTAAACTCACAACCCCTTTAAGCTTATCTTTTTCTACGGTATCTTTAATCACATCCGATAAGAGTGCATGAGTTGTGGGATGAAACCCTTTAGCAACATTGATAATGACTGTTTCTTTTTCTAATATGTCATTCAGTTGCCTGGATACTGATTCCACAGCTGCAGTTGGTACAGCTAATAAAATAATATCGGCATCTTTTAAATCATTAAAATTGTGACTTGCTTTAATATTGGGATTAAGTTTTACTTGTGGAAAATACGCTTCGTTAAGATGATATTTTTGAATATCAACAACTTCATCCAAACTTCTACCCCAAATTAAAACATCGACTTCATTATCTGCTAATACTTGTGCTAACGCAGTACCCCAACTACCAGAACCCACTACGCCTACTTTCATACTAAGCCCCTCGCTTTCGCATTAATATATTAATTGCGGTTCCTTCAAAATCGAATGCTTCTCGTAAAGCATTTTCTAAATAACGTTTATAAGAGAAATGACATAATTCTGGATCGTTTACAAAGACCACAAATGTTGGTGGTTGCACACTGACTTGTGATGCATAGTAAACTTTTAATGCCTTTCCTTTATGACTTGGTGGTGGTGTTTTCATCACCGCATCGTGAATCACTTCATTTAAAACACTGGTTTGAATACGTCGCATGCTGTTGTCATAAACAGTTTCAACTGTCGGTAAAATCGCATGAATACGACGCCCTGTCTTCGCTGAAACAAACAACATTGGTGCATGACTAAGATACTGTAATTGATTGCGTAGATATGTTTCAATATCTTTAAAGTTTTCTGTTTCAGTATCAACTTGATCATATTTATTATAAATAATAATAATGGCCTTACCCGCTTCATGCGCTAAACCCGCAACGTTTTTATCTTGAGCGATGAGACCGCGTTCGCCATCAATAACAAACAAGACTACATCAGCACGATCAATCGCACTCATGGCTCGAATTACTGAATATTTTTCAACTTCTTCATAAATCTTACCCCGTTTTCTGATACCCGCAGTATCGATGATGACATAATCTTTCTCATCGTAAGTAAAGGGCGTATCAACGGCGTCTCGGGTTGTGCCTTCTTGATCTGAAACAATAACTCTGTCTTCTTTCAATAAGGCATTAACCAGTGATGATTTACCAACATTTGGCCGACCAATCACAGCAAAATGAATGGCATCCTCATAAGGATCTGCTTGTTTTTCATCCATGTTTTGAATAATCCAATCCAAAACATCACCCACACCAATCCCATGCGAGGCACTGGTTGGAAAGGGATCACCAAATCCTAAGCCATAAAATTCATAAGTATTCGCTAATAATTCTGGATTATCTACTTTATTAATAACAGGTAAAACTTTTTTATTTGTTTTTCTTAACAAGCTTGCGATATATTCATCATCTTTAGTCATGCCTTCAACCCCACTGCTGACAAAGAGAATTAAATCGGCTTCATCAATCGCAAAATCGACCTGCATTCTTATTTCATCTTGAAATGCTTGTCCATCAATCTGTAATCCACCTGTATCAATCAGACGAATTTCTTTACCCAGCCAATTTGTTTTACCGTAAATCCTATCACGTGTCACGCCAGGTTCATCATGAACGATGGAAACGCGTTCACCAATTAAGCGATTAAAAAGGGAAGACTTTCCTACGTTTGGTCTTCCTACAATCGCAACAACAACATCAATCATACTAAATTCCTACTCTCTATGAGATTTAAAACTAATGCTACAACTTCATCAATTGAAAGGTAAGTGGTATCAATTTCAATCGCATCGTCTACTTTAATAAGGGGTGATTCACTTCGATTTTTATCTCGTTCGTCTCTTTCTAAGAGATCTTGATAAATATCATCAAAATCAACCGATAAACCTTGATTAATAAACTCCTGATATCGCCTTTGTGCTCTCACCTTTGCATCTGCCGTTTGAAATATTTTTATTTCAGCATCAGGAAGCACTACGGAAGTAATATCTCGACCATCCATGACATAGCCTTTCTTAGCGGCCATTTTTCGTTGTAATCTCACCATATTTTCCCTGACTTCTTGGTATTGGGAAACCATTGAGGCGGCTTTACCAACTTTGTCATGACGAATTAAATCACTGACATCTTCGTTCTCAAGGTAAATTTTGCCATCGGCAGTTAATTCAATTTTAATGTCACGGGCCATTTGTGAACATAGTTTTTCATTATCTAAACTAATGCCCTCTTGCATACATGCAAGTCCAACAGCGCGATACATTGCTCCTGTATCAATATGTGTAAAGTTTAGCTTTTTTGCTAAAGCTTTAGCGATACTACTTTTCCCTGAAGCACTGGGACCATCAATTGCGATATTAAACATGAAACCACCCTTTTACTAAAAATTTAAAAACTGCTTTACAAATAATAACAACACCACAATAATCGCAAAGAGAATGAGTGATAAAACGACATTTAAAAGACGATTTGTTCTGACCATCTTATCATTCATCTCATCGATTGTTTTCTCTTGATCAATGATTTTGTGTTGCAATGTTTGTGTTTGTTCTAATAACTCTTGATTAATGGCAATACGATCTTCAAGTTCATCTGTATCAGCAAATGGTTCTTCAAAATCATCAAACTCATCCTCATCATATGCTGTGTCATCAAGATCGTCCACTAACTCTTTCACTGCTAAGGAAATGGTTTGCTCATCTTGAGGCGTATCCATTTCTTCAGCCAAGGCTAAATCCTGTGTATCATAAATACCCTGACCATAAACTTTGGTTTTTTCTAATTCTTCTTGAATTTCTTCAGATGTTAGTTTACTTTTTTCAACAAAACTTAATTCTTCTACGATCGTTTCTAAATCATCATCTAAAACTTCTAATTCCTGATCAGTATTCATTTCTTTTTTTATTTCACTGATGAGATTAGAACGTGTATCTTCATCACGATACCCTTTTTTGACGTTATATTCTTTAACTTCACTTAGAAAATCTTTCAAATATTCATTTTCATAATGATCATTGGAATGATCTACAAATTCATTGGCCTGGTTTTGATGTTGGCGGGCCCGAACTGGAGATTCCGTTTTTAATTCATTAGTATGAATTTTTTCAAATTGGTCATCAATTTGATTTAATCGATTTGCAAAACGTGATAGATCTGAATTCTTTACATCGCTTTCCATATCAGCAGCAATTTCCTGATGTAAGGATTCATATTTTTTTACACGTGATTTTTTCATGGCTACGCACACTCCTTACCGATATTATACCATAGGCTTAGGGTCTTAATCTATCTAAATAAGGCCTTATTAGAGCAAAAATGAGATAAAGTAAGGCTCCTTTTACAAGGTTGAAGGGTAAAAACATCGTAATTAGCATTTGGTGTTTTCCTTCACTTGGCATCCCATACAATGGGAAAGTCACCCAAGCATTAAAGAAATGCATTGCAATTGCGGCAAATACTACCGTATAAACAAGATAACGATATTTCTTTTGTTTTTTAAAATATATGACAGGTAAAGCAATAAATAAAGCATAAGCGAAATTAGCAATTTCCCCAGCGATCCCCGCGTTACGTGTCACAAAAAATATGTGCAATATATTCTTAAATAAGGCAACAAAGACAGCAGGAATAAATCCTAATGTATATGCAGCAACAATGACAGGTAAATCACTAAAATCTATTTGCAGCGGTGTTCCTGGTATAATCGGAAACTCCACCATATATAAAACAACTGAAATCGCAATTAAAAAAGCAATTTCAACCAATTGACGTGTATCATTTTTTTTCATAATATCCTCCCTTTGAAAAAAGATAATACCATCAAGGCATGAAAAAAAGACTTCTTCCATCCAGACTATACTGTCGCCACTGGAATGTCACCAGTTCCACCAATAAATTGGGTCGCGGGGTTCTACCGCCGGTCGGGAATTACACCCTGCCCTGAAGTATTCATTTTCTGATTCACTTTTCAAGATAATCATAGCAAAGAAAAGAGATAATGCAAGTTATGTGCTAAATAAAAAAAGGAGCAAGGCTCCTATTTCTGTTTCAACATTTCCTTTACATACGGATTGTAGATCATCTCAATATCTAGAGTAGTTTTCGGACCATGTCCTGGATATAAAGTCAGGCCAGCATCCTCGTATTGCGCAACAAATGCTTTCACATACGCAATCATTAAAGGCATCGAGCCATTAATAAAATCAGTACGCCCTACTGAACCTCTAAAAATAAAGTCACCATCAAAGACGTCAGTGCCAATTTTATAAGACACTGAACCCAAGGTATGACCATAGGTATCCAATACTTCAAAGACAAAGTCACCCAGTTCTAATGTACCTGAAGAAATTCCTATAACATCACTTTCGATAATGACAGGTTCTGGTAATTGATCAGATAAGTTAAGTTGGGGATCTTTAAGATAGTTTAATTCTTTTTCAGGCATATAAACAGGACATTGATGTTCTGCGACCAAGGCATCAACACCTGAAATATGATCAAAATGACCATGCGTCAGCAAAATTGCTTGCACATCATAATCAGCACTTGCCTGTAAAAGCGGGTCTGCATCATTGCCAGGATTTAAACAAGGGTCAATAATGATCATTTGTTTTCCCTTACTTAAAAAATAAGTATTGGTCGATACATACCCTAAACTTAATGCTTTAATCTTCATAAATAAAAAATAAGCCTTGCAGCTTATTTTTTCTCAACGTGTAAAGTATGTTTACGGTCGCGAGGGCAATATTTTGTAACCTCTAAACGATCAGGTTGAGCTGATTTATTGCGTGATGAATGATAGTTTTCTTCACCACAAACTGAACATTTTAATGTTGTTAATACTCTCATAATAAACCTCCATTTACTTTCTTAAGATAATTCTTAGATATTATAACACACTTTAATCTAAATTCATATAATAATCGATAACTTCTGCACTTGCTACACTACATAAATTAGTAAGTGCATACCCACCACTTTCAAGGTAAGTATAAGGGGCAATACAACTGACCGCAACTTCTGGTTTTTCAAAAGGCGCATAAGCGATAAATGTGTTATGACGAACAATGCCTTCATAACCTGCTAGAAAGTCTTGCGCAGTTCCCGTTTTGGCTGCCGATGTATAAGGTTTTGACATTAAAGGACCACAGTTTCCTGTCACACTACATTGGCGCATTCCTTCTGTAACACGCGCCAAGGCTTCCTTGTTTTCTATCTCATTTAAAACTTCTACTTGATTTTCATATACTACATTTTGGGTACTGCGATTACTTGCACTTTGCACAAGTCTTGGTTTTAA
>DATBUC010000079.1:0-2101 GCA_036516515.1 Erysipelothrix sp.
GAGTGGATTGAAATTTTTAATCCATTGCCTACAGCTCCTGCATCATGACCGTCTCTCCCTTTATGGGGAGAGTGGATTGAAATGATCCATCCGTAATACCTTTGTCAATCGCTTCTTGCGTCTCTCCCTTTATGGGGAGAGTGGATTGAAATGTTCTACGCTTGTTAATCACCCAGCGAAGGTGATTGTCTCTCCCTTTATGGGGAGAGTGGATTGAAATCAGTATTCTACCATAGAGGAGGAAAGAAAGTTTGTCTCTCCCTTTATGGGGAGAGTGGATTGAAATGTAAGGAGGCCGTAATTTCTGAACCGTTGTATGTGAGTCTCTCCCTTTATGGGGAGAGTGGATTGAAATACTTTAGTTGAAGACTTAACTGAATTGCTATTAAAAGGGTCTCTCCCTTTATGGGGAGAGTGGATTGAAATGATGTCCGTGTTGACTAGATCGTGTGGGGTTGCTTGTCTCTCCCTTCATAGGGAGAGTGGATTGAAATATCACCCACGTAAATCTCTTGGCCAAAAACGTCATGTCTCTCCCTTTATGGGGAGAGTGGATTGAAAAAGTGTACCGGCTGCGTTGGATAAAAGAAGGACTTATCGATCGTGAGACTGGTAATAAAATTAGCAATACAGAATTAGAGATTAGATTAAGCAATCTTCATTTGGATATATCTAAACTTCTTATTTAAATCGTGCGGTTTGTTTACAAACGCACATTAGGAATCGCTTAAACAAGCGGTTCTTTTTTGTGTCTGAAAAAGAAGTATAGTTTCTGTTATTTTGAGTTAGAAATTATACATATAAAGGAGCATTTTTGATGAAGCTAAGAGGAAGTGTGCAGCCTTTACAAGTAAGGCATACGGATGCACGAGGTGCAATGATGTTTGATCGCTATGAATATTTTTACTGCTCTATGTAGGAATAATCGAAATTAGATTGAAATATGTTTGTTAATGGAATAAAGAGGGGATAGTAAGGGAGAAGATCAAGTTATTGAGAGAACAGTAAGAGATGATTATACTTGCTGTTTAATTATTGAATTATGTTGGTCTAATCACATATTTTCTCTTTGGTAAAATCAACCAAAAACGAGTGTTTTTTTAGTAATTATTTGGGTATAATAGATAATGAATGAGGAGGTGTTTCACATGCCAGTGGAAATTTCATACTTAGAATATTGGCCAGGTCGCCGCGATGTAAAAGTCGGTAAATTTACGTTCATTACAAAATTAGAAGAAGACTACACAGATGAGGATTTAGAAAAAGCAGTCTTTCGTCAATTAGGTCATCATGATTTCGATATTCTTTCACACAAAGAAGTACATCATGAGATCTATGATGCAAATGAACGTCGCTAAATTTTATATATGAAGAGGCTTGGATAAAAAGCCTTTAAATAATGAAAGACACTTGAATTTTTAATGATTCAAGTGTCTTTTTTTGTAAGTATTAATTAAAGGTATTCTCTTCAGCGTACTTATATAAGTAGTTCGAAGTAGCTTTTTTGTAAATAATAAAAATTGAAAACATGTGAAGCGCATATAAGTAATTGTTCGAACGTCAAATTAGCGAATAAATTTAAAGTTTAATACTAGTAGGATGAATGGTAGAGAGAATTGAACTTTAAAACAATTCCATAAATCACTTCGAATGGTTGATATTGGTAGTATAGTCCTGTAATATGAAAAAGAAGAATGTGAAGGTGTTGCATTCTAACAAACAAAAGGGGGAAGTCAGACAATGGCTAAAAAAGAGTTAAAGAAAAAAGAATTAGAAAAACAAGCTAAGAAAAAAGATAAGAAGAAAGCTGCAAAAAAAGCTACAAAGAAAGTTAAGAAAAAAGATAAGAAGAAAAAGTCTAAGAAAAAAGACAAGAAGAAAAATAAATAAGATGCAATGAGAAGAGTCTTTCTATGAGGCTCTTTTTCTATTTAAAATATCCGATGTTCGATTAACTGATAGAGCGAGGAATGTTTCTCGGATCAATTGATAAAGGGGTGCGGTAATATTGAAGTGATTGTATAGTTCTTAAAAAATATAAGTATATATCAATCAAAACAATCAAAAGAATATCTAAAGAAATTTCTCCTGTTATTTTTGT
>DATBUC010000080.1:0-6730 GCA_036516515.1 Erysipelothrix sp.
TAATTGTGTTATACCTAGTTGTCTGATTCACTGATTTAACAATGTCACCTTCTATTTTTTCAGCATAAACTGTCCCTTCAAATCTTCCACTCTTTGCATATAGATCCCCATTTGCATCAACATTAAAGTTACCATTACCAATATTGATACTACCACCTGCAAAATGCCCTGACTCAACACGCCCGCCTTTAATGATCGGAGCTTTCAATGTTGCACCTGCAACCAATGATTCCCCTTTAAGGGTTCCACTTGCAATCAAATCACCATCTAAAACCAACTTGTTTTGCCATAAAACAAATGGCATTTTGGTCGATCCATCTTTTTGATTTACAATCGCAAATTTGTTGGCTTGTATAATGAATTCCGAAGTTTTTCCATCATTTAAACTCGTAAAGCCAGAAATAACTTTCTTGCCACCACTCATAGCAGTTGTCGTCAATGTGTATTGCGATTTAACCTTTCCATCAACGCCCGCTATTGTTTGTTTAACAGTATTGATGGATGCTCCAACACCTAAGAAAATCCAGTGAGTGTAGTTGACATTCTCTGTAAACCACGGCTTAACCTGCTGAAGAAAATATATAAAACCCATAATCATTAGTGCCGCGCATATAACAAGAATTATTAATATTAACAGGTGTTTCAATAGGGAAAATATTCCTTCATTCATACTGCCTCCCCTCCAAACATCATTTTAATAAATAATTTGAACGCCTGAAATCTGGTCTTAGGTAACTTTCTCATCCAGTATTCAGTATTCTTGTTTGCTTGTTCTAGGTATCTATTGCACTTGTAGTTTTCTACCCTGCACTCTCTCAGATCATCGTCAAGGCTATCAATCTGTTCAATAAGCTGAGCTATGGTGTGTCTGCATTCCTTGTAATCATGTACAAGGAAATTATTAACCAGTTTTCTGTATTCTTCTGAATTAATATCACCGCGTTTTTCAAAACGTGACTTGCTGCCTAAATTGCTTAGATAGCTTTCATTGAATCCCATGCTTACGGATAGCTGTTCAAGGGTAAAGTCATACTTTTTACATACATCCTTGAGCCACATTCTAAGTTTATTTCTGCCTGAGTCTTCGTATAGGAATTTTGGTTTGACTGGAATTAAAGAACCCTTTCTAACGTAAAGAAATCCATCGCCAGCAGAACTGTTTTTGAATTTAGGATTGTATATAAGTACAAAATATTCATTATAAAATGCCTTAATAACACCTCTATCTCCAACAGAAACATTAAGCTTATCAACAGTAGGCCCTAAAAAACCAATATTGACTATTTCCACTTCCTGTCCGATTTGAAAATTCATTTGCTCATGTCCTCTTTCACTAATTTAAGAATGTATTTTTTTTGGTTTGGTTGTGACTTGATATGTTCAAAGGCTTGCGCCTCATCTTCATGATCAACCACGTTAAACCGGATATTGATAATTTTTAGTTTCGCAGCACAGTGCTTTTTATAAGCCAGTTTTGCTTTTTCTTTTGCAGACATTTTAACCTCACTTGTTAGTATGCTTTATTATTATAATTGCTTTAATATTATTTGCAAGCAAAAAAGAACCCAGTGTGAGGGCACTGGGCTTGGAAAGGGTTTAAGTGAGTTATTGCAATATAAACAAAAGTTTCAGATATTGCAATAACTTATTACTTCGGCGCTGCGGCCATAAGATCAGCCATATATTTTCCAGACATTTCTGTCAGTTTTTTATACATGACATTTCGACCAGAAGTAAAACCTGTTGCATAGGCATATCGAAATGCAGAGAAGGCCTTCATTGTTCCCTGATCTTCAAAATAGATTTTACCTTCTGCATCTATTTTTGGGGCTATGTCATTTGCTGGAAGATTTAATATACCTAAGAACTGAACAAAGTTATTCACCAGTGTTTTTTGTGACTCGTTCATTTTCCTAGCTCCTTGCATGCATCCGCGTACGCTGGGTCACTTTCCTTAATGAATACTCCATTCACTAAGACCCCACGTCTATCCTTGATGTCGTTGTAGGCGATTTGGACGCATTCTTCTAGTTTGATGCGCGCTTCATAGCAAACAGCGTCAAGAGCTTCTAAGCACACGGTTAGTGCCGCTTGATCTGGACTGTTAACAAAATCAGCTAGACAATACCCAAGACCTGCAACACCATGCTTCAAACTGCCAACTCCAATACCACTAAAATTTAAAGCCAAATCTATGCGCAATCCTTCTTGTTTTGCCATAATAGTCAGTACCACAAAAACATCACCAATATCATCACGGCAATCACGACCTTTCCCGACATTATCAGCAAGTTCGCCAAACTCACTAAACAGTTTCATGGCTTGGTCAATTGGTTTGCTCCCATTAATAATATTTCGATCTTTTGCCCATTGTTCAATTTGTTTAATTAACTGTTCCATTGATTCGATACCTCTACATTGTGTGATTTTAAATAGTTAATGCCTAATTGTTTGTCTGGTTCGGGTCTGTGGTCGCGGTAGTACACTTTCCTAATGCCACGCTTTACGATTTCTTTTGAGCAATTCAGGCAACAGATGTAAGTCACCGCCAATTCTGAATAGTCCTGTTTTAAAAACTCGTAATGCTTCATGCAACATATTTCAGCATGTTCAACCTTTGAATTTTCTTCATGCATTTTGCATTTACATTTACTGTCTGCATGGTTAAATCCAATCGCAACCACTTCACCATTTATCGCCAGACTACATCCGACTGGACGTTTCTTGCAATTGCTTAAACTTTCTGCATATTCCGCAGCATCAAATAAATTCATGGCCGCTTTCTTAGTGACTCGCGCCAATCGCCTGAATAGTTAAAATGATGTGCCCCCTGAATTACTGTTCCAAAGTCCCACTGTTTTCCGCAAAGTTGAGGCATATTCTTGTACCAGTTGCATAGCCCATCACAATCCATTGCCCAATAGTTAGCAGTACCCGGCGCTTGTGACCAGTCCGGCTGCCATTCTTTATCGCGTAAAACATCTGGTCTGGTTTTATCTTCTCGAAGCTGTTCTTGCTCAATCATCCGGTCTGCATAGCTCCATGACTCTGCAACGTCTGTTTCCAAATAAGTAGGATTTCCATGTTTCATAAAATAGTCATGTGCTAGTTTTAATTTGTTCATGTGGCCTCCTAAACTCTCATTGGCATTAATACGCCGTGTGCATTTTCACTTATATCAATATATGCCGAGTTTGTTTCTCCTCTTGAGAGAATGTTCAGCCCCTCCATGTGATTTTTACCATTCAGTATCTTGTATGATTTTAAAAAGTCCGCCAAATATCCAATATTGAACATTGGGTGGCCTTCCGATTTCTCCGGTCTTGAAATATCAACTCGGCTTATATCTGGAAATTTACCATCAATAAATTTAAAATATTCATAATTTCCAAGAAGGCTTAAGAGATTAAATCCGTTATCAAGTATGGTTAAGCAAACTTCCTTACTCATTGGATTATTCCCATTTTTTTTGATAAAAAACTCAATGTTTTCTCTAGGTATTATAAAGTCGCAACCATTAAAGCAATCATCTTCTATTACAATAAGCTTGTGCCCGCAGGTCGCCGCCATATATCCATCACCAATGTAAACACCTCTTAAGTAAAATCGGACATCCTGTTTTGCTGTGTGAATTACGGCAGCTCTTAGATAATCATAGTTGAAAAATATTTCTTTAGTTTTTTCCATTTTTACTTTCCTCACTTTTTAATTTGGCTAACCACAACTCTTTAGTTTCACCGGAAAAATTCTCTCGTTTCTTGAGCTTTTCGAGAAGGTCTTTTTCCTTTTCATTGTGAATTGAAACTTGCAATCTTGTACGGTTTTGTTTGTCCATATAAATTTCCTCTTGCAACAGTACGTACTATATTATATTATTAAATCCATTACAAGGCAGGTGGTTAAAAATGAGTGAGTTAATCGAAAGAAATAATAATGTTGACCCGATGATTAGCATCATCGAACGTGTTGCAACAAGTCCAGATGCAGACGTGGGTAAACTTGAAAAGATGCTTGAGCTTCATGAGCGTGTACAACGCAATCAGGCTAAGCAACAATTTGATCAGGCAATGCTGGCATTTCAGATGGAAAAGCCAGTCTTGGAAAAGTCTAGTCGTGGTCATAACTCCAAGTATGCAAAGCTTGAGTATATACAAAGCCGTATTGACCCTGTATTGCGCAAGCATGGCTTGTTTATTCGGTGGGCTACCCAAGCATGTGCTGATGGTAAATCTCGAGTTACGTGCATCTGCTCGCACGTTGGTGGGCATAGTGAAGAGTCATCAATGGAAGTTGCACCGGATAAAGGAGGCAGCAAGTCAGATATACAGTCTTATGGCTCAGCAATTAGTTATGCACAGCGTTACACCATGCGAGCATTGCTAGGTCTGGTCATTGCTGAAGATAACGACGGACAAGTGGCTATTACAATTTCACCGCAGCAAGTCTCTGTTATAGAGAAAAAACTATCTCAGTTTGGTGCAGAAGCAAGAGGATTGATGGAGGCGCATATCGGCTGCGAGCTGCATGAGATACCTAAAAATGATTTCGATTATTGGGTTGGGGTTTTAAACACTAAATTAGCCAAGCTGGAAAAGGGTGAATAATGCAAATCATCACCGGAATAGAACAGGGTTCTCCTGAGTGGTTGGACTTGCGTTTGGGTCTAATCACATGCTCAGAGATTTCAACCATCAGAGCAAATGGAGTGGGTGCTCAGAGCTATATTAATGGCTTGGCTTATGAGTTAATCAATCATGAACCGGCAGAGGTTTTTCAGGGTAATGAATGGACTAAAAGAGGTCAGCAATTAGAATCTAAAGCACGTCAGCGGTATGAGGAAAAGACAGGCTATATGGTTTCTATGGTTTCTTTTGTGAAGAATAAGGGATTTGGCTATTCACCAGATGGATTGATCATTCATGATAAAATCCCTATTGGCGGCATAGAAATTAAGGTTAAAACACCAAAGACTCAGGTTGCTATATTGCGTTCAGGTGAAATACCGAATGAGCATACAGATCAACTGATTGGTGGTCTTTGTTGCGCTGAGCTGCAATGGATGGACTTTGTAAGCTACTGCCCGAATCTTCCCTTATTTGTTAAACGTGTTTATGCGGATGATGTAAGAGATAAGATTGAAAATATAGAAGCTTTGGTCAAACTCTACAATGAGCAGACCCAAGCGATTAAAGATAAAATTTTGGAAATGTATTGAGGTGTAAAATGAGTGAATTAATTATGAATGCAAATAATGATGAAAGTAAGTTGATTAGTGGGAAAGAAGCATTAGAGTCAATATTAGAGGGACTTGATGTTCAGTATTTAAACGCACATAGTCAATGGGACGATTCAGCTATAGCCATAACAGTGATGGACTTCTTAGACTGTAAATTTAAATTCCGCCTAAAACCTAAAACTATCACAATCAATGGTATTGAAGTTCCTGCGCCTTTTAAACCGAAAGAGGATGTAATTGTCTGGATTCTTAATGATTCAAAAATCGGTGGCTATCAGAAATACGATTACGAAGTAGAGGGTGACGATTGCCATACATTTATAGGCGCATGGCGCACAGAAGAAGAAATCAAACAGGTTGTACCTGCCCTTCGTCAAGTATTCGAGATTAAAAAATGAGCTATGTACTTATTTTATTTGTCGCCATGAATAACGGCGATTACTACAATGAGCTTGTGAGCCATTCGCGTTTTTCAGATAAGCAAGAATGCGAATATATTGCACACCAGTTAAATGAAAGATACGAAGCAAATGAAAGCAAGTTTTACTATTGCTCGCCAGTTGCTAAATAATATTAAAGCATATATAATTGCCTCATAATAAGTGAGGTGATTATGAACATTACAGAAAAAGCTGAAGTTAAGATTTCAAATTGGAAAAATGATTTATTTGAAATTGAATTTAAGCAAGGTGAGGATGAAGCTTATGTCATGGTTCAAGTTGACTGTGACATAAGGCGATTTAAAGATGGCAACGGCTTTCAGTCTTGGAATGATGTAGAAGTTGAAGGAATTAAGATTAAGCTGATGCATGATTACGCCACGGTAAACAATGAAGAAACAGGTATTTTGCCAATAAATGCAAGTGGATTGAAGCATTTGAAACAACAGTTTATTAATTTTTTGGAGATTTCAGTATGATTATAGGGGAAATATAGATTTGTAAATCGGATATTTATGTAAACGAAAAACTAATATCCATTTTTACTCAAGATGATGGCTCTATTGCTTTTGATATTTATGATGGGGTGGGGCTTATAGAAACATCTCATAGTTTAGAACAAGCCATTAAATACTGCTTGGAGAATTAATATGAAAGAGAATGAGATAAAAATAAGATCAACTGTAAAGAAGCTCTGTAAACTTCAAAATGAAATAAATTCTCTAATAAATGAGTTTGATTCTGAATTTTATGATTCTGGACTTTCTTTGGTTTATCAATACAGTGATGGTTGGGTTTTTTTGAATAGAGATACTTCCGGTAATATCTGCATATCGGATGAGAATATAAGAAAGCTTGCTAGCGGTAGAAATGATTTTCAAGAATTTAATTAGTAGGAGAATAAACATGAAAGCGACTGAGTTTGTTAGGGAATACGGTATTGATACAGCAAGAGAGTGCTTAGAAGAGCGTCCAAAAGGTTGGGAAAGTTGCTATCTAAAACTCTCAAATTTTGAATTGGTTAAATACATTCCGTCGCCACTAGATTTTATTG
>DATBUC010000081.1:0-4431 GCA_036516515.1 Erysipelothrix sp.
TTTGACTCTTTTCGCTCAATAAAGCCAAATCATAGCCGCGTTTGATGAGCGTTAAAAGTGAAGCGAGTCGTTGATCACTGGCTTGTTCAATCGCCTTTAAAAGGGTTTGATCGTCTATCGCATCATAGTTTTCTAAAGAAATCGATTCAAAAACTTGATGCATAGCCCCTTCTAAGTGATTAGACATCGCCATCGCTTCACCCACTGATTTCATTTGCGTGCCCAAATTACGATTGGCAAGTGGCATTAAATCAAAAGGCCAAATGGGCGCTTTAAACGCAGGATAGATTAAGTTTTTAATTTCATGGGCTTTTCTTGTTTTCTCTATCGGGTGACAAAGCTTACTCAACATTTGTCCCAAACTTAGATAAGCGGTGTATTCAGCAATCGGATAGCTACTGATTTTACTTGCCAGGGCACTGGAGCGCGATACTCGAGGATTCATTTCAATCACATAGACTTGGTCATTTTTTTCATCATAAGCCATTTGGACATTACAAGAACCAATAATTTGAAAATGGGCGGCGATTGTTTCGGCTTGTTTTTTCATTGCGAGCACTTTGTCAGCGGGCAATGACATGATGGGGGCGACCACATGTGAATCACCCGTGTGGACACCTACAGGATCAATGTTTTCTAAATCTAAGACCACTTTGGCTAAGCCTGAAGCATCACTGATGACTTCAAACTCTAATTCAGTGAGGCCTGTTAAATCAGCTTCAAGTATGGCTTGCTTAATTTTCGAAGCCTGTAGTGCTTTATGAAGCATTGCTGGCAATTCCGCTCTAGATTTACAGCGACCACCGCCATAACCCCCTAAGGTATAGGCTGGCCGAATGATGACTGGAAAATCTGTGATTTCGTTACAGACTGCTGCAATATTTTCCTGGGTTACTATTTGTGAAGGCGCCATTTGATAGCCGAGTTTCATAATTTCTTGCTTAAATAAATCGCGATCTTCTGCTTTTCGAATCGCTGCAATCTTGGTTCCTAAGATTTTGATATTGCGCTTTAGAAATTCAGCATTTTTCTCTAGTTCTAATGCTAAATTCAAGGCGGTTTGCCCGCCAAAACTCATCGCTAAAGCAGTAATTGCTTCTTTATCAATTATTTCAAGGATCGATTCTACTGTCATGGGTACATGATAACTTTGACACAGATCACTCATAATGCTGGCCGGATTGGAATTTAAAACGACCACCTTATGCCCCATTTTTTGATAAGCAAGTACGGCTTGGGTACCCGCATAATCAAATTCCATGCCTTGACCAATGACCACTGGCCCTGAACCGACAATTAATATGCGCTCCATGATTGGCCTCCTTTGTCCATGACGACTTTACCATCTACGACACAGTGAATACACTGTCCATAGAGTTTTTCATTTAAAAATGGCGTGTTTTTACTTTTAGACTGAATATAATCTTCAGTCAAAATAAACTCTGTTTCTAAATCAAAGAAAGCAAGATCAGCGATCGCACCTGGTTTAAGCTCTAACGATTTACCCAAAATCTTTCTTGGTCCTTGGGTCAGCCTTTCAACTAAAATATTGAGAGGCATCTTTTCTGTTCTAACAAGTTTGGTATAAAGGAGCGGAAAAACAAAATCAAGACCAATAATGCCAAAAGGCGCCGCTTTGAAACCCTTGGATTTTTCTTTTTGTGTGTGAGGTGCATGGTCACTGGCGATACATTCAATATCTCCGTTAAGCAAGCCTTCTAATAGCGCTTTACGATCTGCCTCACTGCGTAAGGGGGGATTCATTTTATAGTTACTATCTAACGTTACATCCATCTCACTTAATAAAAGATGATGGGGTGTGACTTCCGAACTCACTTTGATGCCCTGTTTTTTCGCAAGTTTTATCAACTCCAAAGACGTCTTGGATGATAAGTGACAAACATGATAATGACATGCTGTCTTTTGCGCTAGGATTAAATCGCGGGCAATTTGAGTCGTTTCGCTAAGTTCTGAGAAGCCTGGTAAATTCAGCTTTTCACTTTGTTTGCCTAAATGCATGACACCATTTTGCGAAAGACTTTCATCTTCAGTATGGGCAATACAAATACCATCTTTTAAAGCAATTTGCTGCATGGCTTGATACATTGTTTGTGCATTTTGTACGCCTTTACCATCATTACTGAATAAGTGTGTGGGAAAGTTTTGGATATCAACTAAACTTGTACTTTTGATATCTTGCGTAATCGGTGCGATTTGTGCCACTTTTACACAGGCTTTTTCTTTAATTATTTTTTGGATGGCTTGATAACGCTTGAGTGTATCGGGAACTGGGCTTACATTGGGCATCGTGTAGATTTCAGTAAAGCCGCCATTGGCCGCGGCTTGTGTGCCACTTAACATATCTTCTTTTTCAGTTTGCCCTGGTTCGCGTAAATGAACATGCAAATCGACCAAGCCTGGGGTTACCAGTGCACCATTCATATTGATGATTTTGTCATAAGCTGTTTGTTTTTCAATAATAATTCCATTCTCAATGACAAGATCTTTTGTAACCAGTAGATTTTGATCATTAATCATCCGGCAGTTTTTGTAGCAGACTTTCATGCGCACACCGCCTCTAAAATGGCCATTCTTGCATAGACACCATTTTCAATTTGTTTAAAATAAACTGATTTTTCATGTTCAACCACTGCATCGCTCATTTCAACGTTGCGATTGATGGGACCAGGATGCATAATCATACAATGTGATTGGGTTTGGGCAAGTTTCATTTCATCTAAGCCATAGGTTGCAAAATATTCTGAAAAACTAAGTGGGCTTTGTTCTAAATGACGCTCTTTCTGGATTCTTAAGCATATGATAATATCTGAAATTTCCAGGGCTTGTTCCATACTGATATACGCTCCATAATGTTGATAATAGTCATCTTGATATTCTGGCGGAGCGACATAGAAGAGCTTGGCGCCAAATCGTTTAAAAAGCTGCGTATTACTTTTCGCTACGCGCGAATGCTTAAGATCTCCTACAATGGTAATTTTAAGGCCATTTAAATTGTCATGTCTTTCTTTAATGGTCATTAAATCTAACAAGGCTTGAGAAGGATGTTCTTCTGTTCCTAAGCCTGCATTAATGATACAAGGATACTTTTCTGAAGCACTTATGACTTGGGGATTCTCATGACGGACCACAACACAATCTGTTCCCAGACATTTTAAAGTTTTTAAAGTATCGCTGAGTGATTCGCCTTTTTTCTCAGAACTTAGCAACGGATCCACGTCCATACAGTACATGCCTAGTTTTTGCTGTGCACTTAAGAAACTGTAATGAGTACGGGTTGAATTTTCATAAAATAAGTTGGCTACGGTTTTATTCAATTTAGGAAATTCTTTTTTATTTTTTAAGACAAATGCGCGTTCAATCATTGTTTCTATTTCATTAATTGTGTAATCATTTAAACTGATAAAATCTTTCATTATTTGCTCCTTTGCATAAAAAAAGTCTTGTTTTTAGACAAGACAAAAGCAAGGACTCTTGCTTTTGACCTCTCTGGATCATCTTAAAGCTTTCATTAAAATATTGTGAAGTCTTTTATCGTTTGCCTACCCTCCTTCATTAAAAAAGGTGACCTTTTTCCCATAAGAAAAGAGGCCACCTGAAAGTGAATGGTTATATATTCTCTTTCCTTCTATGCCTCTCTGGACATTTTTAAAGGACTTCATAATTAGTTTACCAAGTTCGTTGATATTGTCAAGCTATAATGGTATTTATCTCAGATTTATAAATTAGAACCCAAACCGGTTACAATTCTTCTTTTTTCATAAGCAAACCTATCAGTCATACTTGAGATATAATCTAAGACACATAATATTCTGAGATAAAGATTGTAGTGTTCATCTTCTGTCTTTTCTTTTTCATAGACTGTGAGGTACTCCGAGGAAATTAACTTTACTAATTTTGTTTGGTAGTAAGTGGGTTTGAAATCTACTATTTGACCATCTGTATTAACGACTTTAATCTTACTATCATAAGGAATCATAGCATCGACAAAAAGATCAAGCAAATCATACATACATGCTTTGGCTGCTACTTCAAGATCTAATACGAGATGGTTATCATAGATCTTTTCTTGCGTTAATATTTTCGCAAATTTAAAGAAATTTCGTCCATAACAATGACTTGTGAGCTCATAATCCACTAATGGTTCGTTAATAATTTTATCAAAATCTGCGGCAAATTGATGTGCTACATGCTTCATAAGTAGGATACGAACATCATGGAGCCATAATCTCACTAATTCTAAAGCGATGCTATCATCTTTCGTTGCCTCTTCGAAAAATTCCATAAATGACTCATAAATTCTTTGATCATACTTATTATTAAAATCAAAATGGCTGCGCATATAATTACGGATGTCGAAAATACTAATCACTTTTTTATTGAGGGAATCTTCGATATCAGCACAGCGATAAG
>DATBUC010000082.1:0-2122 GCA_036516515.1 Erysipelothrix sp.
ATGTTCGTTTTCAGCTTTAACAAAATAGTCTCCTTTATGACTGGTAATCATAATCTTTTGAGATTCAAGGTTCTGATTCAAATTATCTACGAAACGGTAAAATGTTGCGTCACTGATAGAAAGATGATCACAATGAAATCTTCTTGATTTATAAGGATTATAAAGTATTGATGAAAATAATTGCAAAGAGATTGATTCAGAAAAAATCTTGCGACTAACAATACATGATTTCGAAATGCAGGATCTTTCAATTTTTAATTGGTTTTTAGCATAACTTAAATCTATAGTCGTATTAAATTGGTCATAAAAATTTTTAAGGTCTCGTTGTGATGTGATGAGACTTGTATTATTTAATTTTGCTGCTTCTTTTGCGGTAATGCTTGTTTGTTGATTAAGTAAAAAATCAAGAATATTTAATAAACGATAATGACTCACTTCTACAAGTTCTATCATAATTCCCCTCCATACTTATTTAAAATATCACGATAGGCCTGTATTAACAACGAATATGGTAGAAAAAAGAACAAGTTATTTAGGACTTGTTCTTTTCGGTTAGTAAGTTTTGAATGGTATGTCTAATGTTTTGTAAATCAAACAAACTTGGATAATCGTTTATCGCGATGATATTTTTGTCATGCGCTTCATCAATCGTAATGTTTGTAGCAATAATTAAATCAGCTTCATCTTCTGATACAAAAATAAAATCTTTGAAAACATAACCAATAACCGTTTTCAAATATTTAATGTGCTTAGGACCAAGGTCACTTCTTATCGCCACCTTTGGATCGCCTAGGCTCATATAAGTTTTGGGACAGTTGATATGAATAATAAATAATACATAGTTACTGATTTTACTGAAGTCTTCAGAAAACGTTGCATCATATTTCGTAAATAATTTATGAAATTCAGATTGAAAATAAGGATTATCCACAGCAAATTCTCTTGCGAAAATTTGTGCTCTATTAATAAATTGCTCAGGCGCATTTGGGTAATTAATCCTGTAACCCAAAGCATTAATCAAAACCTTTAATATAAACCCTTCCTCTAGCTCACAAGGGAGTAATTGACAGATATCTGTACTAAGCCGCGAAAGATGCTTAATATAAAAGTCTTTCTGTTCTAGAGTTTTCCAAGGAAGGAAGTGATAAGACAAATCGTGTTTAATTGTATGGTAACTTTTCTCAGTCATTAATTTACAGACATTTTTAACTTCTGCCAGATCTGGGAAATTAGAAATGATATCTTTGTCCTCTTCCAGACACTCTTCATATTTATCGTAATAATAAAAACCTTGAGATTCTCTAAGATAAGAAACGAAATAATAGAAAGTTAGGTAATTAATAAGCGTATCATCCTTTGTGCCGGCAAATAAATAATGCGCTTGATAAAAGAATCCTCTTATATCAGAAAAACGGATACCTAATAATTTTCCATCAATATCTTGTGATTGCATTAAAAAGAGAGCCAAATAGTTTCTTAGAGCTTTTTCATTTTTGGATTTAATGAAATATTTGCCCGATATACTCGCAATCTCATGACCCGATGCATTGAGTTTCTTATTGACATGTTTTATAAGTCGATAAAAGCTGGCATCAGAGATCCCTAAACGTTCTGTATAGAAATTACGGTTCTCTCGCGGGTGACACATTATCTCAACCAAAAGATTTACAGGAACAGAATATGAGAGCACATCATGTGTAATGGCATTTAAAATACCAATACTCCGATTTTTGAAAGATAAAACATCATTATTATATTCAGCATGAAACATCTCGCCGTAATTTAGATATATAAACTCTAAATCTTTTGCAGCTGTTTGTTGGCTTGTTTCGTTGATTTTGGCGCATGTTTCAATATTTAGTTGTGGACTCTCAATCACAAGATAGTACAAACTTGTGAGAATTCTTGCGTATACAGGCTCGACAAAAAATTTCATAAGTGGCTCCTTTTGTATAAATTATCAAATATTTGCAAATAAATAAAAATCTGAGAAAAAAAGGTCAACTTCAGTATATATAATAGTAAAGCGAAACACAAGCATACACATATATTACAAAAAGTTGCAAAAACATGAAGTCATCATCCTGAATGGGAATGTGTGACTTTTATATTGTTTGCACGT
>DATBUC010000083.1:0-1667 GCA_036516515.1 Erysipelothrix sp.
TCAACTATTATGGTGAGGATATGGTCGGCTTAAATGATGACAGCTTGCAATATATTAGCCATAAGCTACGTCTTTCTTTAGGACTAGATGAACCAGACGAGCGAGATGAAGAAGGATATGAATTTCAGACAAATGGGTTAACCTCTCCTAAAAATATACCAAATGATGGGATGGCGGTTTGGGAGGAATAAAAGATGACGATTTAGTCATCTTTTTTTCTGCTCTAACACATCCAAATTAAGGAAGAGTATAAGAATAAATTAAAAGTTAAGGTGTCTTTTGTAAAAAAACACAGAATGATGTAAAATTAATGAGATATAAAGAAAATAATAGAGGTGACTAACAGTCATGAGTCGAGAAGTAAAAGTAAATTTACAAATGGTGACTAAGGAATATGATTTATATAAAAAGAAGTCGGATAAAATTAAAGCTTTATTTCGTTTCTCACAAAAAGATATTCCACATTTTTGGGCTTTAAAAGGCGTCGACTTGCAAGTATATTCCGGTGAAACGATTGGTTTGATAGGAATCAATGGCTCGGGGAAATCAACACTATCCAACATTCTTGCTGGTATTATTCCTCAAACCTCAGGTGTTGTTGATATTAAAGGCGAAACCTCCATTATTGCTATAGGAGCTGGATTGAAAGGCCAATTAACAGGATTAGAAAACATACGTTTAAAATGTTTAATGACAGGTATGACCAATGAAGAAGTTGATGAACTTATGCCCGATATAGTAGCGTTTGCCGACTTAGGTGATTTTATCGATCAGCCTGTAAAAAACTATTCAAGTGGTATGCGATCTCGATTAGGTTTCGCAGTAGCAGTTCATCAAAATCCGGATGTTTTAATTATTGATGAGGCGTTATCAGTAGGGGATGATACGTTTTATCAAAAATGTGTCGACCGCATTCAACTTTTCCGTTCGCAAGGAAAGACAATCTTTTTTGTGAGTCATTCTTTAGCTCAAATAGAAAAAATTTGTGATAGAGTTGTGTGGATGCACTATGGTGAGGTTAGAGAAGTAGGTGAAACAGCAGAAGTAGTAAAAAACTATCGAGAATTTACTGAGTGGTTTAGAAAGCAACCAGCGAAGGCTAAAAAAGATTATCAGAACGAATATAAAGAACAGCAAAAAAACTTTATAAAGGAAGATTTAAAACCTATAGCACGTGAGCGAGGCCATGGTCCTGAGGCTTTAGAAGAGCCTCCTATTGGGAAAATGTCTATGATGACGAAGGTCATGTTACTTATTGCTGTTATCTTAGCGATATTTGTAGGGACAGTTAGCGTCTCAGGTCGCTCACTTAAAACGGTAATATTTGGTGATTCTGTTGTAATGGACTACTCACAAACAACAACACTAGCCAATCAGTCATTTTTAATAGACCAGATTAGTAAAGTTGATAATTGAAAGGATGTAATAAAGTGTTCAAAAGAAAGATAAAGACTTTATTACTGACTTTAATAGAAAAAAGATTAAAAAAATTAAAAAAGAGTTCGAAGCCGACTTCTGAGATTCATTATCTAATGACATTTCCAAATAACGACCAAGGTTTTATAGCAACACTTATTGAAGAGTTTGGAGCTTCGTCGGTTAAAATTGGTTATCAATATTCTTGTAAGAAAGAAGCAGAAGAGTGGGCGAATCATGGTGTTAAGATT
>DATBUC010000084.1:0-8178 GCA_036516515.1 Erysipelothrix sp.
GTATTACTTTGCTAAGAAAAAAGGAGACTATCATTATCGTTTTAAGATTAATTTGAAAGATGATTATCTTAAACCGATGTTGATTATGGCTGTTCCGATCATTCTTGGTGCTTCAATAAACCAGGTAAATACGGTGATTGACCGTCGTTTAGCGACCTCGATTTCTGAAGGTGCAGTAGCGACACTGAATTACGGTTCGAAAATCAGTGATTCAGTTTATGCTTTATTTGTTACGACGATTACAACTGTAATGTATCCCGCTTTAACAAAACAAGCGGCTAAGAATGATTTTGATAGCCTTAAAGCTACGGTTACTAATATTATGAATACAGTCACTTTAATTGTGATTCCCGCCAGCATTGGGATGATGGTTTTATCAGAACCAATTGTTGAATTATTCTTGGGTAGGGGAGAATTTGCGAAAGATCCGAATGCTTTAAGTCTGACAGCGGGCGTGATGTTCTTTTATGCCATTGGTAATATTGGCTATGGCCTTCGCGATGTTTTAGTAAGAACATTTTATGCATTACAAGACTCGGTGACACCGGTTATCAGTGGTGTTATTTCGGTTGTGATTAATATTGCTTTAAATATTATTTTATCACGTCGTATGGGTGTTTCAGGACTTGCACTAGCAACCTCGATTTCCGCATTGTTTGCTGTATTGGTTCTGTACATTAGTTTATATTTAAAAGTAGAAGGAATGTCCTTAAGAAAATTCCTAGTGAGTTCAACTAAAATAGGGATCGCTTCAATTTTCATGGGGATTGCCGCCTATTACACAAACGGATTCTTTGTAGCCAAAGGTGTTGATTATAAAATTGGTTTATTTGCAGGAATCGGTGTGGGTGTAATCGTCTATGGTGTGATTATGCATTTTATGAAAGTGGAAGAGTTTGATGAATTGATTGATATGGTACGAGATAGAATCAGGAAAAAACGTCATGCTTAGAGAACGTATGACTTTAGTAATCAATAATCATCGTTTTTCTTGTTCACATACGGACCAATTCATTTATATTTTAAAAGGTTTTTCAGAGCTTAAAGATTTTTCTTTACCTTTTCCCCACATTAATGCGATTAAAGAAGGGGAACATGCTTATCTTTATATTGAGGAGTGGGAGCAATATGAAGTTTTAATTCAAGATCATTTACTCAGTGGTTATCGTTTAGCTGTTCTTGATTTTAATTTCTTTCAACCGCTTTACTTAAGCCGTTCACAAGAAAATTATTGTTTTATTGAAGATGATTGGGGATTATTACCTCAAGCAGAACATGTACCGATGTTTAATATGAAAAATCCACTGATTGGTATCAGTGATGATTTATCACTTAATAAGCAAGCTAAATTGGCGCTTCTTAAAGCAGAAAACTTAATTATATAAAAAAACGCGGTTTAAAATCGCGTTTTCTTTATGTTTATGGTCTTTTAATATCCTGTGGTTTGGTAATACCACTATAAAGTGTTCCCGCCAGACGGCTGAGTGGATTCAATTTTATGGCATCAATATAGCCTTTATCTTGATCAAAAATAGCATCATCAACATAAAACATCGTTACTTCTAATAAGAAGAAGTCAGTCACTGTTTGCCCTTGGTCATTTTTGATTTCTTGATGTTGATATAATTTTGTTTCCATTCTAATCTTGGCTTCTTTAATACCTGGGGTTTGAATTGTTTGACTGCTGATAGGGGTCAAGTTACATAAAGCAACTTCACTTTCATTACGCTCACAATCTTTAGAGCTCATATTCAAGGATTCTAAATCTTCAACACCAGCAATATGCACAACTGCTTCTTTTTGTGTGATGATATTGAGCGCGGTGTCTTTAATGCGCCCATTTTCTCGATTGACGCCAAGACTCATTAATGGCTTGGCGGTTGAAGCAATTGAAAAGAAAGAAAAGGGGGCAAGATTAATCACTGCGTCTTCATTGATTGAACTTACCCAGGCAATGGGACGTGGGATCACTGACGCTGTCAGTAATTTGTAGCGATCTTGTGCTGATAATTCAGAAAAGTTAAATTGATTCATGTTTACCTCTTTCTATATAAAATTGTTTGGCTTCGCTTAGCGTTTCTTGGGTTAAGCGATGACCATAGTTGGATTCAAAAGAAGTGATTGGTATTTTTGCTTCTCTTATTTCCGCTATTAATGATAGATAATCTTTTTCGGAAATGAAAGGATCTTGCTTACCAAAACTTGAGAATATCGCAAGATTTGGTTGTTTTTTAAAGGCTGTTCCTTTAGCGACTGAAGATGGATGGAGTAATATTGCGTTTTTAAAATCTGTTTGATAAGTTTTAAGTAAATTAATAAAAATATTAGCGCCATTCGAATACCCCAGTACAGTGACATGCTTAGGGTCGATGTTGTATTTGTTTAATAGGTGTTGTATTTGGTGGTACAGTTTTTCAGTTTGAACTTTAAGATTCGCTTCATCAAAGCGCCCGTCAGGATATCTTTTAAAGTAGCGGGCTAAACCATTTTCTAATACATCACCTAAAATGCCAAGAGCACTGGCGTCAGGGTCGATTAAATGCACCAAACTTAATAAATCATCTTCATGGCCACCAGTACCATGAAGCATGATAAAGGTATTTTCGCCACTTTTTTGATGGTAACTATAAATCATGCTATAAACTCCTTTCCGCATGATAACCTAATTTTTTTAGAAGGGTATGTAAGGTAGCCAGTTCTTCTTCATTAAGCCCTTCATTGATTAAATCATTCATGTAATTGTAATGGTGTTGGTAAACACTAGGAAATAAACGTTTGCCTTTTTCGCTTAAGGTATAGTGTCTCACACGTTTATCTTTTTGATCAATTGTATAAGTGATCAGTTCTTTTTTATATAATTGTTCTAGGACATAACTCAGTGAGCTATTTGGAATAAGAATTTTATCAACGATTGCTCTGGGGGTTAAATTTTCATGCGTATATAAAGCTTCCATGACAGCAAATTCATTTAGATTAAAATCAGTGTTTTCGAGTGATTTTTTAATGTGCTGGCTCAGGGCAGAATGGGCCTTGAATAGATAAGTAATCGTTTGTAATTTTTTAATCATTAAAATATTCCTTTTTCATCGGTTTTTCCATGCTTGAATCAAACGGTTTGAGCGTTTCATAAACATAGGCTTCATATTGTCGTAAGTGGGGTGGTAATGTCAAAGTTTGTCCTAAAGTCTCATAGGTTTCTTGATCATCAATAAAACCCGGTCCATCGGTTGCGAGTTCAAATAATATATTTGGATAAAGACGAATGTAGAGCGATTCAAAATAATGACGATCGACATAACCAGAATTTCTTAAATTGAGCTGATCAAAGTATTCTTTCCATTCTAAAAGATGGTTGGTATCTTCAACGCGAAAAGCAACATGATGTACGGCACCATAGCCTTGATGGGCGATGATAGGATTTTTGCTCCATTCAATTATAACGCTCGCACCATTACCGCCTGCACCGGTTTCATATAGTAAGTATTGATTGTCAGAATCTTTGTGTTCAAATTTCAATAATTGAACAAGGATTTGGTGCATTTGATTGACATCACTCACGCGCAAAGTGACTGGTCCTAAACCAACAATGGCATATTCATTGGGAACTGGTCCCCATTGCCAGGGTGTTCCAGCTGCAACCCCTGCAACATTTTCATCAGAGTAGAGCGCATATTTTTGTTGGTCAAAATCTTCAAACTCAATATATTTGCGCTTAAATCTTGTTTTAATTTCACTGTGTTTAATATTGTAATGGGCAAAGCGTTTGAGCCAATAGTCTAAAGCTGCATCACTTGCCACTCTAAATCCCGTGCGTGCAATTTCATTATTGCCTTCTTGTTTGGCTGAAATGCCTTGAAAGTCAAAGAAAGTCATGTCAGTTCCAGGGCTGCCTATATCGTCGGCAAAAAATAAGTGATATGTTTTAATATCATCTTGATTGACGTTTTTCTTAACTAAACGCATGCCGAGTATTTGGGTATAGAATTCGTATATTTTTTTTGCGTCACTGGTTATTGCTGTGACGTGATGGATTCCTAGTAGATTTTTCATCTAATCACCTCAATTGAATTATATTTCGAATTGGAAATAGTTGCAATACAAGTGCATAAAAAAAAACGCCTAGGCGTTTTCTTCTAAAATGTAGACTTGTTCAAAGAGGGTTTTTTGATAATTTTGTCCAGCTTTTAAGTCTTGATATTGTATTTCTAAACTGCGGGCATGTTTTAGAGCCATTAAGATGCGATAAATCCTAAGTCGCGTCAGATCATTGCCTTGTAGTTTTTCTATGGTGAGTTCTTGACCCCAATAGTGCCAGAAATTAGGTACATCAAACCAGCCCATGGCAAATTCATAAAGGGGATCGGCCCATTGTGCCCGATCAAGATCTATTAAAGCACAGAGTTTGTCGCCTTTGATTAGAACATTGGCTGCCCATAGGTCTCCATGGATAAAATGGGGAGTGGTGATTTCGTTGATAATATCTTTATTTTGTTTGAAACAATTGAGTATTTTTTCAGGATGATCGATCCAAGTCAGTTGATCTTCAGTAATGATCCGTTTGGCAATAGTATAAATGTGTTCATACCATGTATCATAACCTTGACCCTTGGCGACATCTAATACATAGCCAAAAGCTTTTTCTTTTTGGGGATTGGTTAATGTATGAATTTTTTTTACTTGGTGTACGAGTTGTTGGTAGATCTTATCAATTGTTTCAAGGTCGCTTTTACCAGGCTCTTCACAGACTTGTTGAGAAAAGGGAATTGAATCGATATAGGGACTGTAGGAGAAAAGGCGTCCGTCTGGTAATTTTTCTACTTTAAATTCAGATTGTATAAGTAGGGGATCAGCTTGAAAATGGTCTTGGAGTATTTGATGGGCACATGCTTCTTGGGCCATGAGTTGTTTTTCATAATAAGTGATGCGGTCTTTATTTTCTGGTTCAATACGAATGACATAGTCATGGTCTTGGTTTTTAAGGCGAAATGTTTGATTGTAAGTGCCGCCACTGAGTGGCAAGATTTGTGCATCTTGCATATTTAAAACTTCTTTAATCGTTTTCATAGAAACCTCCGTTATCTTGTTATTTATATTGTAGCGCTCATGAATTAAAATGGTAGTCATAAATTAGAGATTTAGGTTGAATTATTCAGCTTGAATGTAAAATAAAAAACGAATGTGATATAATAAATCTCAAAAAGGAGAACTTATGAAAAAAATTATCTTAGATTTAATATTTTTGGCACCTTATTCCAGCATCGGTTTACTGGTTGTTTCCTATATTTTTTCCGTTTTTGGTAATCGTGCTCATGGTGAAAAGAAAAAGTCGTTATGGGTGCCATTTTCAGGAATGAAGGAAGATAATCAATGGAATTTCTATTATGTAATGAGTGCTTTTTGGCTCATTCTATCATTGTTTACATTGATTGCTTATGTTTATATTAAAATATCATTTAGAAATATCTAGTTATTAAGCTTGTCTTAATAACTTTTTTTATAATGATCTTATTTTACTTTACTTCTGAGAAACAGTATAATAAGTAAGTTAAGGCATTATCATTATAAATTAGAACGAATTCACGACATACTTCTTACTTATAAACATGTAATACTTAGCCAATCAAGAGAAGGAGTAATTATGAAATTCGAAAATTTAGATTTAAATCATCAAATATTACAGGCAATTAATGAACTTGGATATGAAAAGCCAAGTGAAATACAAGAAAAGGCAATTCCTTATGTTTTACAAGGTAAGGATGTTTTAGGTTTAGCGCAAACAGGGACAGGAAAAACAGCTGCTTTTGCGATGCCGACCATTCAATTATTAAATAATAAAAAAATAAATGGTAAAAAACCAGTGCGTGCGCTTGTTTTAGCGCCAACTCGTGAGCTTGCAATTCAAGTACATGAGAGTTTTAAGGATTACGCTAAATACACTAAGATTAGAAGTGCAGTGATTTATGGTGGTGTTGGCCAGGGTGCTCAAGTCAGAGCATTACGTCAAGGTGTTGATGTATTAGTAGCCACACCAGGGCGTTTACTAGATTTAATTAATCAAAAACATCTCAGTTTAAGTCAAGTGGAAATTTTTATTTTGGATGAGGCTGATCGTATGTTGGATATGGGCTTTATTCATGATATTAATCGTGTCATTAAAATGTTACCACAAGAAAAACAAAGTTTACTTTTTTCAGCGACGATGCCAAAAGAAGTGGAACATATTGTTAAAACATTACAAAAAGATCCCGTGAGAGTTGCGGTTGCGCCGGTCTCATCTACTGTCGATAAAATAGAACAAAAACTATACTATATTGACAAGCGTAATAAAACGGCGTTATTATTAGATCTTTTAAAGAAACAACCTTATGCAAGCTTTTTAATTTTTGTGCGTACGAAAAGAAATGCTGATAAGCTTAATAAGGACTTAATGAAAGCAAATATTAAATCAGCGGCAATTCATGGCGATAAATCGCAAAATGCTCGTCAACGTGCTTTAAATGATTTTAAAAATTATAAGTTACAAGTTTTAGTAGCAACTGATATTGCTGCGCGTGGTATTGATGTTGATGAGTTAGATTATGTTATTAATTATGATTTACCTGAGGAAGCAGAAACTTATGTGCACCGTATTGGCCGTACTGGTCGTGCAGGCATGAGTGGGGTTGCTTTGACTTTCTGTTCATTTCAAGAAAAGAATTTGTTAAAAGATGTTGAGAAAGTCATCAATCAAAAGATTCCTGTAGAAAAAGATCACAGTTATCCAATGGAAGATAAAACAGCGAAAGCGCCTAAAAAAGGACGCGGACGTAATAAAAAAGGTAATCGAAAACAAGCAGATAAGAAACAAGCTGAAACTAAAAGTAAGAGACCAAGACAACAAAAAGCAAAAAAGCAAAATGGTCCTTATGATTGGTCAAATCATCGACCAAAGGCAAAAAAGAAACGTAAATAATTGAGGTGTTAAGTTTGAGAGATATTATTGTAATTGGCGGCGGTCCATCAGGAATGATGGCCGCCATTTCTGCAAAGAAGCATCATCCAAGTGCGCAGGTGACGCTTATTGATGGCAATCAACGCCTCGGAACAAAACTAAGACTGACAGGCGGGGGACGCTGTAATGTTTGTGCGAATGTCAGTAATGATGTTGTGATAAAAAATGTACCTAAAAATGGTAAGTTTTTGTATTCCAGTTTAAATCAGTTTGGTCCTGAAGAGATTATTTCTTTTTTTGAAAAACGGAATTGCCCTTTAAAAGAAGAAGATCATTTCAGAATGTTTCCGCAAAGTAATCAATCTAGAGATATTGTGAATACTTTGGAACAAGAAATGAAGGACTTAGGTGTTGAGATAAAGTTGGGAAAGCGCATTACAGCAGTAGATTTTTTCAAAAAGAATATTTCCTTTATTGATGGAGGAAGTTGTACTTATGATCATCTTATTTTAGCGACTGGTGGTAAAACATTGGCTGGCTCGGGTTCAGATGGTTTTATGCATACATGCTTAGAAAGTGTTCATACCATTACAGCCATGAAACCTGCTGAAGTGCCTTTAGTTTCTTCTGAACAAGTGATTCAAGAGAAAACATTACAGGGATTATCGTTTAATGATGTTTCCATCAGTGTTTATAAAAATAATCGTGTCATTCAAACGATTACCCATGATTTATTATTCACGCATTTTGGTTTGAGTGGTCCAGCTGCCTTAAGGGCGAGTTTTGCTGTTTTAAAAGTTTTAGAAAAGCAACGCCCTGTTAAAATAACGATTGATTTTGTGCCAACGTATTCTTTTGAACAATTAAATGAAATATTAGCGCAAAATGCAGAAGCTGATTTAGGTTTACCTAAACGATTGCTTGCCTATTTGCAGTCAATTTCGCAAAATAATCAAGCATTAAGTGAAAACATTAAACGCTTTCCCTTATTAATTCATGATACCCGTGGTTTTGCGCATGCTTTTTTAACTAATGGGGGCGTCTCATTGAAAGAAGTAGATCCTAAAACGATGCGTTCTAAACGTGTTGATGGTTTATCAATGTGTGGAGAATTATTGGATTATAACGCTTATACTGGGGGCTTTAATATTACTTGTGCTTTATCTACAGGTTATGTAGCAGGGAAGTGTTGTCTTGATGCAGATTAGAAAAGCAACTGTTTCTGATATACAAGAAATTATGATTAT
>DATBUC010000085.1:0-16408 GCA_036516515.1 Erysipelothrix sp.
CGAATAACTTGGTACCATATGTCACTCAGGTTGCTGTTGGTAAATTAGAAAAACTAGCCGTCTTTGGTGATGACTATGATACGCCTGATGGCAGTGGGGTTAGAGATTATATTCATGTGGTTGACTTGGCTTTAGGTCATGTTGCTTCATTAAAGAAATTGGCAAAAGGTTCAGGACTTAACATTTACAACTTGGGTACAGGCGTTGGTTATTCAGTATTAGATGTTGTGAAGGCCTTTAATAAAGTTGTCGGAAAAGAGATTCCTTATGAAATTAAAGAACGCCGACCTGGTGATATTGCAGAATGTTATGCAGATGCTGACTTGGCATATCAAGACTTAGGCTGGAAAGCACAATTTGATTTAAACCGCATGTGTGAAGATTCTTGGCGCTGGCAAAGTAAAAATCCAAGCGGTTATCATGACTAAATAAAAAAAGGAGCCTAAGCTCCTTTTTAAATTATAAACCTTCTTTCTCACAAGCAGCCAGTGCGAGGAGATTGAGGTAGTTCCATGGACGGTCGAAATGAGGTTGGAAGAAGAAATCGACATAAGCGAGATCTTCAATAGTCATTTTATTTTGGACAGCCAATGATAATGTGTTGGCTGATTGCGTAATATCATATTTAGACATGACTTGGCCCCCAACAATGACTTTTGAATCTTTTTCATAGACAAGTTTCATGAGCACTTTCTCATTTGTTGGCATAAATTCTGGACGGTATAAGTCTTCAACGACGACTGAATCAACATTGAGACCAAAATGTTCTGCTGAGTTTACGGTAACACCCGTGGAACCGATTTTATAGCCAAATAGATAGAGTCCTGAAGTGCCTTGTGTTCCACGATAGGCAACTTTATTTTCAAAGATATTCTTTCCAATTAAAGTTCCCATACGGACAGCATTGGTTGCAAGTGGAATATAAGCATGGTCTCCATTTGGATTATAGTGAACTGCAACGTTGTCACCACCTGCATAAATATCAGGGTTACTTGTTTGCATGTATTCATTAACTTTAATAGCACCATTAGGGAGTGTGTCAATTTTACCTTTGACAAGTTCAGCATTCGGTCTAAATCCGACAGCCATAATTACAAGATCGGCTTCAAATTCGCCTTCAGAAGTAAAGACTTTGTTTACTTTACCATGTTCATCGGCTTCAAATTTTTGCACTGTTTGGTTTAAGGCAAGTTTGACACCACGTTCTTGTAGATCAGCTTCTAAGACATCGGTAAATTCTGGGTCAAGATATTTATTTAAGATGCGATCGAGTCCATCAATTAATGTAACGTCTTTGCCAGTTTCTGCAAAAGCTTCAACCAGTTCAATACCAATATATCCCCCACCCACAATCACGACTTTTTCAGCATCTTGTTTGCGAGCAAAGATATCTTGCGCTTGACGGTAGTTTTTGCAAAGTAAAATATTTTCGTAATCGATACCAGGAATTGGTGGTTCAATTGGCCATGAACCGGTTGTTAAAACAAGTTTATCATAGCTTTCAGTAAATGTTTTACCTGTATTAAGATCTTCTACGTATACTTTTTTACCTTCTGTATCTAAAGAAGTGACATTATGTTCCATATATACATCGGCGCCTAGAGATTTTAATTCTTCTGGATTGGAATAGAATAATTCTTCTGCTTCATTGACTACTTCGCCAATATAGAGGGCAATACCACATGATAAGAAGGAAACGTTATCATTTCTTTCGAATACTTTTACATTTGCTTCAGGGTTTTCTTTTAAAATTGCTTTAACAGCAGCCGTACCAGCATGGGTACATCCAATAACTACAATATCCATATTTTATTCTCCTTTTTATTTATACACGATTGAATTCAATAAAGAGAATCTCTTTACGATCCAAGTCTACACGTTTATCTTCACCAACAAGAGCATAAGTTTTATATTGGTGGTCAGATTGAATATAATCTTCGACAGCAATTTTGCTGTATTCTTCTCGTTTGGTGACAATATGCGTAATACCTCTTACTTCAGTTTTTTGTCCATCTTTAAAGTGAACTAAAACAGCATAATGACTACTCATTACTATGACCTCCTAGGCAAAGTATAGCATGATGAAAAAAATCTCTAATTTAAGATGCTTCGTCAAAAATGCAGTTTTATTATTAAAAAGGGGAGTTTGATATAAAAACTAACATTTTTAACAATTTATCAGCGGAAGTTGTTAAAATAGATAACTTTATAACAAAGTATCGCAATTTGACCTTATTTTTCCGTAAAAAAAGGTAAAAAGCAAAGAAGCGATTGCGTCTAAGCAAATAAAGTGTGATGATAATAACAGGCTGTGTATCATGTCTGTTGCGATTATTGCTTTATAAAGACAGATGTTATTAACAGCGATAATATGGTAAGATTTTAAAAGAGGATGTAAGCGTGTTCGCAAAGACCGCTAACATTCAAAATGAAGGAGGCACTATGAAATTATTAATTACAGGAGGCGCAGGCTATATTGGGAGCCATACCGTCTTAGAACTATTAGAACAAGACCATGAAATTGTGGTCATGGATAATTTAAGCAATGCCAGTCTTGAAGCATTAAAGAGAGTAGAAAAGATAACCGGAAAATCAGTCACGTTCTATGAAGTTGATCTCCGTGATAAAAAGGGCATGGATGCAATCTTTACGAAAGAAAAGATTGAAGGTGTTATTCATTTTGCGGGATTAAAAGCAGTGGGTGAATCAGTTGAAAAACCATTAATGTATTATGAAAATAACGTCAGTGGGACAGTCAATCTCTTGCAAGTGATGGCCCAACATAATGTAAAAAATATTATCTTCAGTTCATCAGCAACGGTCTATGGTGATCCGCATAGGGTGCCGATTAAAGAAGACTTTCCTTTATCTACAACCAATCCTTATGGGGCAAGTAAATTGATGATTGAAGGGATCTTAAAAGATTTATATCATGCCGATCAAGATTGGAATATTGTGATTTTACGTTACTTTAATCCTATTGGGGCGCATGACTCGGGAATGATTGGTGAAGATCCAGCGGGTATTCCGAATAACTTGGTACCATATGTCACTCAGGTTGCTGTTGGTAAATTAGACAAACTATCGGTCTTTGGTGATGACTATAATACCCCTGATGGTAGTGGTGTTAGAGATTATATTCATGTGGTTGACTTGGCTTTAGGTCATGTTGCCTCATTAAAGAAATTAGAAAAAGGTTCAGGCTTAAATATCTATAATCTGGGTACAGGCGTGGGTTATTCTGTGCTTGATGTTGTGAAGGCCTTTAATAAAGTTGTAGGCAAAGAGATTCCTTATGAAATTAAAGAACGCCGTCCTGGTGATATTGCAGAATGTTATGCTGATGCGGACTTAGCCTATCAAGACTTAGGCTGGAAAGCACAGTTTGACTTAAACCGTATGTGTGAAGATTCTTGGCGCTGGCAAAGTAAAAATCCAAGAGGTTACAATGACTAAGTTTACCAGAATAGAGACACTGGATGATTTAAAGACTTGTCCTAAACTTGGGCTTGATCATATTTTATGGGATTCTCAAGTAAGTATAAAAACAGAGGCTCAATGTGCTTATAATCAAGACGGTTTTGTTTTGAAGTTTATTGTGCATGAAAGTAATCCGTTACGTCGCTTTAAAAATGACCAAGAATTTGTTTTTAAAGACAGCGCCGTTGAATTTTTCATTAGCTTTGGCTTGCCTTACTATTTTAATTTTGAGGTTAATGCCAATGGCGCAATTTTGGCTGAATATGGGATTAAAAAAGCCAAACCAAGTGACCGGGCTTATTTGGCACAAAAAGATCTCAATAGGGTGAAACGTCATGTTACGCTTGCTGATGATCATTGGTCGATCATTTTAGAAATTCCTTTTGCTTTATTTTCGAAATATCAAAAGGAAATTGATTTTAAGCACTTCACGTTTAATCTCTACAAGATTGCGGAAGATAAAAATATAGAACATTACCATAGTTATGGTCTTGTTAAAAGCGAACGTCCCAATTTTCATCGACCTGAAGATTTTGTCGCAGGAACATTAGGATAAAAGAAAAAGGGCCTCGGCCCTTTTTTACTTATTTACTTGCCCAAAGTTTTTACGATATTCACTGGGACTATAATTTGTCTCTTTTTTAAAATATTGGGAAAAGTAAGAGGCAGTTCCAAAACCTAAAATACTGGCAATTTGCGAAATATTGAGATCGGTGTTGCTTAAAAGCTTTTTAGCTTCTTCAACCCGTTTATGCAAAATATAGTCAATGGGGGAAAGGCCTGAATGTTCTTTGAAGATATGCGATAAATAATATTTGTTTAAGAAAGTTAATTCAGCTAAATCATCCAATGTAATGTTTTCGCGAAAATGAATATTTAAATAGTTTTCGATAAAAATACAGTCTTTATTTAACTTTTTATCCAGTTCAAATAATTGTAAATCAACTGCCGTTCTTCTCATAACATTGAGGACTAAAACGTTAATAAGGTTTTTCATGATTAACTCGTGATGTAAATCTTGATTATTATATTCTATGAGGATTGATTTTAAATACAAAAGAATATCATGCTTATATTCTTTATAGTTGTGAATGGAATAGCCCATATCATTTTCTTGGCCTGCTAAAAACATAACCCCATTTAAACCTAAAACAATGTATTCTAATGGGTCAGTTTTTGAGCTGACTTCAGTATGGATGACATTAGGATTAATGATGACCATATCATCCGCTTTAACTGTAATCGCTGTTTCATCAGAAAATTTAAACTGGCCTTCACCACTGACAACATAAAAAAATTCAGTAAAGGGGTGGGAGTGCAAAGTCGAGTGCCAGTCGACATCATACTTAGAACTTTCGATATAGAGTAGATCAACTTTATTTAATAAATTTTTCATAATGCACCTCACTTATAATATATGATGTTTAATACCAAAAAGCAATATCACACAAGTATATAACAAGATGTTAATTGTAAGCGCTTAAAAATCGCGATACAATGAAAGTACCAAAGGAGGAAATGAAATGAAGAAAACACTCATTGCATTACTTATCACATTACTGGTCATTACAGGATGTGGCAAAAAAACAGAAAACGATGATCCAACAGCCAATGAAGATAATAAAGACAAAGAAACTTTAGTTATCTATGGATTGAAAAGTGGCTATGGTACCAAAGGATGGGAAAAGGTTATTGAAGGGTTTGAAAAATCACATGACGTTGAAGTAGAACTTGTTATGGAACAAAACATTGAAGAAATTCTTCGTCCAAAAATCCAAGCAGATGAAATTCCTGATTTAATTTATCTTGCTGTAGGATCCACTGGTGGTCTAACCGACACAATGATTTCCGAAAAAAATATTGAAGAAATCACGGATGTACTGGAAATGGAAGTACCAGGAGAATCAGTTAAGGTTAAGGATAAAGTATTACCAGGGTTCTTTGAAAGTTTAAGAACAAGTCCTTATGCAGATGGAAAAGTATATTTATCACCACTTTTCTATTCACCACTGGGCTTATTCTATAATGCTGGTTTATTTGAAGAAAAAGGTTGGGATGTGCCACAAACATGGGATGAAATGTGGGCATTGGGCGATAAAGCGAAAGAAGAAGGCATTGCACTTTTTACTTATCCAACGACAGGTTACTTTGATGGATTCTTCTCATCATTACTAAATGCTACTGTAGGACCAGAAGCTTATGAGAAATTAATGACTTATGATTTAGATACATGGAAAGATCCAAAAACAAAAGAAGCATTTGAAATTGTCGGTAAACTTGCAAGCTATACTCATGAAGATACAGTATCACAAGCAAACGCAGAATCATTTACGAAAAACCAACAGTTAATTCTCAATAATAAAGCACTTTTCATTCCAAATGGATCTTGGTTACCAGAAGAAATGGAGGAAGCACCAAGAGAAGATAATTTTGCTTGGGGCATGACGGCTGTACCAAAAGTAGATGCATCATCTGATGCTTATGCTTCTACATTCTCAGAAGAAATTTACATTCCTAAAGGCGCTAAAAACGTCGACACAGCTAAAAAGTTCTTAGCTTATCTCTATACAGATGAAGCTGCTAAAGCATTCTTTGATAATGCGGGTGCAGTACAGCCAATTGAAGGATCAGAAAAATTAATCCCAAGTGGCGATGAGAAAGAATTATTCTATAATATTTATAAAGATGGTGCACATGCGAACTCAGTTGGATTTGCTTCACATGAGCCAGTAGAGGGTTATGATGTTGTCGATATACTTTACAGTACAGTCGATGCGGTTGTAACAGGTCAAAAATCTGTTGATGCGTGGTATGAAGAAGTCATCGAAGCAATTGAAAAATACAACTAAGTAAATCAGGAGCGATGAACCATGGTTCATCGCTTAATTTTTAGATAGGTGATATTATGAACAGAAAAAAAGCAGAAAAAAGATTTATCATTGCTGCATTAACACCAGCAGTCTTGCTTTTAGGCATCTTTGTTATTTATCCGACATTGAATATCTTTGTGATGTCCCTTTTTAAATGGGGTGGTTTGTCAGCACAAAAATCATTTGTTGGTCTAAATAATTTCAAGATACTATTCAGTGATCAAAAATTTATACAAGCGTTTCAAAACACAATATTATTGATTGTTGTGGTAACGTTATTTACCTTTTTCTTTGCAATATTCTTTGCTAATATCCTGGTTAGGGAAAATATAAAAGGTAAAGGGTTCTTTAGAGTGATATTTTATATTCCGAACATTTTATCTGTTGCTGTTATTGCAGCAGTGTTTGCACAAATATACGCGGTGGACTCAGGGGGTCTTTTAAATAGTCTTTTGAGTTTCTTTAAAGGCTCTGGATTTAAAAATGTTCAATTCTTAGGGGATCCCAATAAAGTACTTTACTCTATCGCCGGTGCGATGATTTGGCAAGCCATTGGCTATTATATGGTCATGTATATGGCCAGTATCAGTAGTATTTCCGAACATTTGTACGAAGCTGCTGATATTGAAGGGGCTTCTAAATCACGACAATTTTTCCAAATTACATTACCCCTGATTTGGGAAAATTTACGAACGACCTTAACATTCTTTGTGATCAGTACGATTAATATGAGTTTCTTGTTTGTAAAAGTATTAACTGCAGGAGGCCCAGGGGGTTCAAGTGAGGTTTTCTTAAGTTATCTCTATAAACAAGCGTATGATAATGCTTCATATGGTTATGGTATGGCAATTGGTGTATTAATTTTCCTATTCTCCTTTACACTCTCTGCTGTATTAAACAAAGTTACGGACAGAAAGCCAATTCAGATGTGAGGTGAAGAGATGAAAAAACTTAAAAAATTAGACACAAATCAGTTATTAAAGCTCTTTGTTTATGTGGCCTTAATTACGCTCACAATTTCGATTATTATTCCGATTGCTTGGGTATTTATGGCTTCACTTAAAACGCCTCAAGAATTTTTTGTAAACCCTTGGAAATTACCCGATGGCTTTTATTTCCAAAACTTTATTGAAGCGTTTAAAGAAGCTAAAATGGGTGCTTATTTTATAAACTCGATGATTGTGACGGGTTTAGGCATTTTAATTTTATTAGTGGTTGCTTTGCCTGCTGCTTATGTTTTAGCGCGTTTTGATTTTAAATTTAAAAAGCCGATCAATGGGGCATTTATGGCAGGTTTGTTTATTAATGTGAACTATATTGTGATTCCAATATTCTTAATGCTTTTATCTTGGAACAAAAAAGCCAAGGGAATGTTTGGCATGGATATCTTTATTAATAATCGTTTCACCCTTGCCTTAGTCTATGCTGCAACAGCACTGCCTTTTACGATTTATCTATTGGTGGGTTATTTTAAAACACTACCGAAGGCATTTGAAGAGGCGGCATGGATTGATGGGGCGAGTCATTTTCAAACGATGGTTAATGTCATGATACCCATGGCAAAGCCAAGTATTGTAACAATAATTCTCTTTAATTTCTTATCTTTTTGGAATGAATATATTATTTCTCTGACGCTCATGCCAGGAAGTAATAAAACTTTACCAGTTGGTTTAATTAACTTACAACAAGCTGCACGCGGTGCAGCAAATCCAGGGCCAATGTACGCGGGGATGGTCATTGTAATGCTACCGACACTCATTCTTTATATATTTGTACAAAATAAATTAACCCAAGGAATGACGCTCGGAGGATTGAAGGAGTGATATGATGAATAACAAAAAAATCGGTAGAGTAACCCTACCAGTAGAAACAGAATTTTTTGAAGAAACCCAAACATTAATTAAAAAATGGGGTGCAGATGCAATCCGTGATAGTGATGGAACACACATGGATGATCAATTAAAAGATATTGAAGGTGTAAAAGTTTATTCTAAGTATTTTGTTGCCCGGGGCGATAATGAGTTTGCCTTATCTCATATGGATGAAGCGCAACAAATATTTTTAATGAGTGATTATCATACAGCGACAGGACCAAGTCTTACAATTCCTTTTATGAATGGTTTTTTAGAAGAACAAATCGTACCAGACTATAATCATGATCCTAAAAAATGGTGGCAAGTCATTGATCGTACAACTGAAAAAGAAATTGATAAGGACTTATGGGAAGTCAATACAGAGGACAACACCGTCACCCTCTCGCAAATTACACCATTTCATGAATATACAGTTAACTTTTTAGCTTATATGATTTGGGATCCTACCCAAATGTATAATCATATTACTAATGATTGGCAAGACAAGGAGCATGAAGTGCCCTTTGATGCGCGTCAACCTCATAGTAATCAGCATATGAAGACAGCGTTAGAGAAATGGCTGAAGGAAAATCCAAAAACAGATGTAGTTCGCTTCACGACCTTTTTCTATCATTTTACGTTATTTTTTAATGATCAACGTAAGGAAAAGTTTGTTGATTGGTTTGGCTATGGCTCCAGTGTTTCACCAGCGGCTATTGAAGCCTTTGAAAAAGAATATGGTTATCGCTTAGTAGCAGAGGATTTTATTACTAATGGCAGCTATAACTCAACCTTTAAAATGCCAAGTCAAAAATATCTTGACTTCATTGACTTCCAACAACGCTTTGTTTGTCAGGAAGCGAAAGAACTGGTTGCTTTAGTTCATGAATACGGTAAGGAAGCAATTATGTTTTTAGGTGATAATTGGATAGGGACAGAGCCTTATGGCAAGTATTTTAAAGAAATTAATTTAGATGGGGTCGTTGGGAGTGTTGGTGGCGGGGCCACGTTGCGTTTAATCTCTGATATTCCTCATGTGCGTTATACAGAAGGCAGATTTTTACCTTACTTTTTCCCAGATACATTCTATGAAGGGAATCAACCACATATAGAAGCACAAGAGAATTGGGTCAGTGCACGCCGTGCCTTAATGCGCAGTCCTTTAAGTCGGATTGGTTATGGTGGTTATCCAAGTCTGGCCTATCAATTTCCTCAATTTATCGATTTTGTCGAAATCGTGACCGATGAGTTTAGAGAAATTATAAGTAAAATAGAACATCAAGAACCTTACGCGCGTTATACTGTTGCGATTATGAATGCTTGGGGTAGTTTACGTTCATGGCAAAGTTACATGGTTGCGCATGCGCTTCACTATAAACAAATTTACTCCTATTTTGGGATTTTGGAAGCTTTAAGTGGCTTAGATGTCAATGTGAAGTTTATCAGTTTTGAAGATGTGAAATCAGGCATTGCTGATGATATCGATGTGATTATTAACGCAGGGGATGCCCATACCGCCTTTTCCGGAGGAGCAATATGGGATGATGAAGCTTTTGTCAGTGCCATGCGTTCTTGGGTGCATAAAGGCCATGGTTTTATTGGTGTTGGCGCACCCAGTGCTTACCATAAAGGCGGACGCTTCTTCCAAATGGCTGATGTCTTAGGGGTCGATCAAGAATTAGGCTTCACCCTCTCGACTGATAAATACTTTAATGCCCCTTTAGAGAAACATTTTATTACTGCTGATTTAATAGCACCTTTTGATTATGGTGAGCAAGTAAATAATGTTTATGCTTTAAGTGATAAAACAGAAATTATTGCGATGGATAATGAAAATGTGACACTATCAGCCCATGAATATGGTGCAGGTCGTGGTATTTATATGATGGGCTTGCCTTATTCAATGGAAAATACAAGAGTATTACGTAGAGCCATTACTTATGCTCTAAAAGATGAAGCAAATTTCAAGCAAGCAATTTGCAGTAATGTTTACTGTGAAGTTAATCTCTATCGTGATAAGGGCCATGTTGCATTGATTAATAATAGTATGGCAATACAGGAAACTTTAGTTTATGATTTACAAGGAAAATCGCAAACACTCAGACTTGATGTTGGCGAAATTAAGTGGGGTGTCATCAATGAAGCAGATGGTTCATTTAATTTTTAATATCTTGTTGTTTGTGGGAGGTTTGTTTTTGATTGTAAAAGGGCACCAAGAAATATCTTTGAAAAATTTAGCTGTGATGCTACTTGGTTTGAGTATGTTAATCACTTTACTTTATCGTTACAATCAAAAGTTTTTGGCATAATAAAAAGGGCCACAGCCCTTTTTATTTTATATTTTCGATTAATTCACAGCCATGCCCAACCGAGATTTCTTTGAAATATTCAAATTTTTCATCTTCAGGATAAAGGTTTAAGTATAAATCTTTTGTCTTATCATCAATTGTCATGATAAGAGGAATGAATAAAACAGTACCTTCACTGATTTCAGTTTTCTCAACATCATCAGAGTAGCTGACATCAATAGGGGTAACCTTGTAAAGATTATCTTCAAGATGTTCTATTTCGTAAGTAACTGTCTTTTCAACAGGAGAACCCACATGTTCCAGTAATTGATCACCAACAAGTTCAAATTTTCTAGGCTCTGCTCCATGCGCGCAGCTCCATTGGGCAACATTAATATCATCGAAAACAGATTTTTCTGTTATGATTACTTTTTTACAAGCCGTCATTAAGAGAAGTGTAACTAATATTAAGCTTATTCTTTTCATAGCGCCTCCTATCTTTATTATTGCGCTTTTAGGAAAGGAAAGCAATGTAAAGTCGCTTTTATTAATTATTCTAATTTTCACTTAATATTCACAATAAAATAAGGTACAATAGGAATAGCAAGGAATTAAGAGAGGATGTTTATATGATTGATAATTTACAAACAATTATAGATGCTTTTGCTTTTGAAGGCATTTACCAATCAGCTAAAGATTTTGGAAATGGACATATTAATGATACTTTCCGTTTAGATTTTAAAGACAATTTATATATATTACAAAGAATTAATGATGACGTGTTTAAAAACCCAAGTGAACTTATGGATAATGTTGAACGAGTTACTGAACATTTAAAAGCAAAAATTAAAGAAGAAGGCGGCGATCCAAGCCGTGAAACGCTGAATGTTATTAAAACAAAATCAGGTGAGAATTTTTATAGAGACGAAAATGATAATTATTGGCGTGCGTATGACTTTATTGCCAATACCATTTCCTATGATTTAGTTGAGGATCCTCAAGATTTTTATCAATCTGGATTAGCTTTTGGAACGTTTCAGAAAAGATTGGCTGATTTCCCAATTGAGACCTTAAATTATACAATTAAAGATTTCCACCATACCCCAAAACGTTTTCAAACATTCTTAGCCAGTCTCAAAGAAAATCGTTCACAACGCAAAGAGCAAGCCCAACAGGAAATTGACTTTGTTTTAGAACAAGAAGCATTTACAAATACACTTTGGGATTATTATGAGCAAGGAAAATTAGATTTAAAAGTAACACATAATGATACAAAATTAAATAATGTTTTAATTGATAAAGAAAGCAAAAAAGCAATTTGTGTTGTGGATTTAGATACTGTTATGCCCGGTTTTGCTTTAGATGATTTTGGTGATTCCATTCGTTTTGGTGCGAGTACCGCTCTTGAAGATGAAAAAGATTTAGCTAAAGTCCAATTTGACCTTGAACTATATGAGGTCTATGTTAAAGGCTTTTTAGAAGGCGCACAAGGCAGTCTCAGTCCTTTGGAAATTGAATTATTCCCTGAAGCTGCAAGAATGTTGACATTGGAAACAGGGATTCGTTTCTTAACAGACTTTTTAGATGGCGATGTTTATTTTAAAACTGAGTATCCAGAGCATAATTTAGTGCGTGCGAGAACACAGCTAAAATTAGTTCAAGAGATGGATAAAGTTTGGGATGAAATGAAAGCAATTTCGCAAAAATATCAATAGTTCAAGATGTACTTTAAGAGTACATCTTTTTTTATTTGAATAAACATTTATAAAACACTTAGCTGTTGATAGCGGTTACATTATATGATATACTTGAGTTGAAAATAAGAAGGGAGATAAATGTTGCTTGGCCTTTAATGATGCTATCACGATACAGATAGCGTGTGATTTGAAGGATGGCGTAGCCTCATTCTCATTGATATTCATAATTTTCACCGTAATAGCAAATTTGATACATAATGAACACCGCACATACTCAGTCAATCTTGCTTCCTTATTATATATATCATTGAACAACTTTAGGATTTAAATATTTATGCAAGACAGTGTCGTAGATATTTAAATGGGAAAACAGGCAACATTTATCTAACGTATTGCATACTACCGATTATTTTCATCAATCTCTTCACAATACAAAGGCAGCCTTGGGGGCTGTTTTTGTGTATATGCGCTTAAAAGGAGGAACTATGGAGAAGATCTTATTTGTAGGTGCCGGTAATATGGCAGAGGGTATTATTGCAGGTTTAATTAAAGATAAAATATATGAAAGTCATGATATATACATTGATGAAGCGCTAGAGAAAAGAAGGAAATTGATGGAAGATCGCTATCAGTTGTCAATACACGAACATCAATTTGCTGAATATGGTGTTATTGTCTTAGCTGTACGACCACAGGATTTTGCTGATGTGGTAGAAAAGTTAAAAGGAAAGATTGCAAAAGAAACGATTATCTTATCAGTTTGTGCGGGGATCGACTTAGCCCAAATGGAACATGATTTTGGGGCAGAGCATAAAATTGTGCGGGTGATGCCCAATGTCTTAATTGAAGTGAAGCATGGTTACAGTGCAGCATGTATCAATCAAAATATAGATAATCACGATAAAGTGATTATTCAAAAGATTTGTGATGCGTTGGGTCAAACTGAGTTTATACCAGAAAGTCTATTTAATGAGTTCACAGCTTTTTCTTGTGCAGGTCCAGCCTATGTCATGTATTTTCTTAATGCCATGATTGATGCAGGGGTGCAAGCAGGTTTTTCAAGAGAAATGTCACGAAACATGGTTTGTGAAAATCTCATTGGCTCGGCATTAACGATTCGTGATGGGGAAAAGCATCCCTATGAAATTACAGATGCGATGACCTCACCGGCAGGCGTGACCATTGAAGGATTACATGCTTTAAATGAGTATGGTTTTAGTGGTATTGTGCAAACAGCAGTACAAAGAGCAGTTGATAAATCAAATCGCTTTTAATTGTCTTGTCAAATGAAGCGATTTATTCACAATCATTCATTTATTTCACAAAGTTGAAATATTTATCTAAATATCAGTAAGAAAAACCAGAATAGGGGTTGATATGCATAAAGATGTGTACTATTATATAAGTACCATCCCCCCAAGCGATGGTAAAGGCTAAAAGGACCGTAAGGTCCTTTTTCTATTTTATTTGTGGTAAAATAGAAAAAGGTGATAACATGTACCAATCATATGGAAAATTAAGTACAAAGTACTATCAATATTCAAAACCCATAGGCTTTGAAATCATGGGGGATATTAGTTTTTACAAAAATAAGCTTAAAGGCATTCAAGGGCCGATACTAGAAGCAGGTGTAGGGACAGGACGCATGATGATTCCCTTGTTAGAATCAGGTTTTCAAGTAGAGGGCATTGACAGTTCAAAAGCAATGTTAGCGGTCTGTCAAAAGGCCTGTGATGAAAGAAAAAAAGCACCTAAATTAGAACAAAAGGACTTACTTCATTTACAAGCAAATAACTATTATGAGGCGATTATCATGCCGACAGGTTCCTTTATGCTTTTAGAAGAAGCAGCGCAAGTTTTAAAGCGTTTTTATCAAGCGTTACAAAAGGGTAGTAGGTTAATTTTTGATTTAGAGCCCTTTCGAACTTTTGATTTAGGGGCTCAAAATACGTCGGTATTAGCAATAAGTGAAACCGAAGGCATCGTCTTAACAAGCACCCATTTAGCTCATGATCCCATTAATCAATTTACTCAAACTTTATTAAAATATGAATATTTTGTAGATGGAGAATTCAATGCAAGCGAATTACAAAATTTTAAGCTTTATTATTATGGTTTAAGAGAAATCACGATGATGCTTGAAGCGGTAGGTTTCACATCGATTGAAGTCATCGCTGACTATGATGAAGAAAAAGCTTTAAATCATGAAACAGATCTTTTGACCCTGATTGCGAAAAAAGGAACTTTTTAAAAAGTGTATTATGTTTATATATTGCGTTGTGATGATCAAAGCTTATACACGGGAATCACAACGGATGTCAAGCGGCGTTATCATGAGCATCTCACAAAACATCCCCAAGCAGCAGCTTATACGAAAAGTCGCAATGTTATTGGTTTAGAGGCAGTTTGGCAAGCTGAAGATCGTTCAAGTGCTAGTAAATTAGAATATCAAATTAAACAATTACCTAAAAGAGAGAAAGAAAATTTGATTGGTAATCCACAAATTTTAAAATCTTACAAAAGTATTGATATAAAAACAATCAAAGTGCCTGAATAGGGCGCTTTTTTACATTTTCTTTTATAAGATATTTCACGTTATAAAATGCATTTACTCTGTAATTTAAAACGGCAATATAGTTCTACTATCAAAGTATAATAAACGCAATGGATAGGTAAATCATCAATGTAAAGCACCTGATTATCAGGTCATGTTGATCATTTATCTTTTTTCCATTGTAAAGGAGAAGAGGGTATGAATACAAAAATAAAAAATACTTTGATTGTTTTCTTATCGTTATTAATGATGACAACAAGTATACAAGCATTAGATAAAAACTTGCACTTAAATCTCTATGCCATTTCTGAGGAGATTAGCTCAGGTGATAAAGCTAATTTTGTCCTTGAACTGAAAACCACAGGATCAAAAACAAAATTGCAAGATGTTGAAGTTGTCGTTGATTTACCGGAAAAATATGTATTAGAAAAAGATCTTGAAGCATTGAGCCTATTTGGCATACAACCAGAATTAAATAATGCGCAGTTAAAATATTATTTTCCAGAACTCAAAACAGGAATGAATGAGCGTAAAGTGATTCAACTTCAAACGAAAAACGGTTATGAACATAATAAAGACCAAATTGATTTATCTGCAACAGTCTTGGTAGAAAAAGAATTGTATACTGAAGCACATGCACAAACACTAATTAATGCTGCAGGGAGTATAGAAGTTGCGAAATCTTTGAAAGAAATCGAAGGAAAAAGTAAACATGATGCCCCGTCTAAAAATGATATTCTTGTATGGAATTTAAAGATTTCATCTAATAAGCGGGCTAATGGTCAAATGTTCCTAGATGAAAATGAAAAAGTAAAAGTCGTTGATACTTTACCTAAAGAACTTATTTATATTTCTGACTCACATAATGGTCACTATGATGCCAGCAATCACAGTGTGACTTGGTACTTAGACGTACCTAGTTATGAAGAACAAGATAAAAAAGAAACACAATTATTCGTTGATGAGATCGCTCTTAGAACTAAAACGATAGATGTGAAAGATGAAATATATTTAATATCAATTACTAATGAATTAGCGGCTGAAGCTCAATTCATTGACGGAAGTATTGTGAAAAATGATACCAATGCTCGTGTTATCATGTCTGATGGCAAGGGTAAGGTACCCAGTACGCAAGGGGGACATTACTATGGTGGGCATCGTGGTCCTTTAGATGGTGAAGGTACGTTAGCGCCTAATAAAGATAAAAACCCAGTGCCATCAGTTTATGACACTGCAGAACTTGGGTTTGTTTATCAATATTTTATTGAGCCAGGCCCAGGATCTAAGGTTTATAAAGATGGTGTGCATATCTTTGACGAGAGCAACAGCACCCAACATCGCAATAAAATTTTGAATCAAGGTTATCAATATATTGAGGCAACTTATTATCCTACAGAGGGATTGTTGCTTAAAGAGATTTTACTCAATAAACCGATGCTTTTTTATAAAGTCGGGCTTGCCGCAATCGATATGCCATCGCTGCCACAAGCTATAATCACAATAAAAACTAAAGAGGGTAAAACCCATGAACTAAAGATTGATTACAATAATTTTAGCGCTTCGAAAAAAAGTTATTTCAGTAAAGAAATATTTGGTGAAAAATTGGCTGTTGAGAGCATAACTTTTAGAATTGAGCCTCAAGAAGGACAAAAGTATGTTGATGGGC
>DATBUC010000086.1:0-7158 GCA_036516515.1 Erysipelothrix sp.
TTTCACATATAGAATCCCTAATAAAAAACTATAAAGATAATATTATTATTATCACAGGACATGCTGGAGATGGTAAATCAACTATCGCATTTGATTTGATTAAACGCTTAGATGAAAATTTTAAAAATCACTCATTTAAAAAATATGAATACACTTCATCACATGATCTCCACATACTAAAAGACATGAGTGAACTTAGTTTAGCTGAAAGAAAAGATTGGCTAGCTAGAGCTTTCAATGAACAAGGGAATTGGTTAATTGTCAGCAATACAGGCCCATTACTAACATCAATTACTGAATATTTAAATAGCATCGATACAACCAAAAATATTGAAACAGAAATCTACAAAATACTAGATAAAGATATAAATATTTCAGATAATTTAGAAAATCTAGATGATTTAGTTGTTAATATTAATATTTCAAATAAAAAACTTCACATTATTAATATTGCAAAATTGGATAACATCGAAGTTGCATTAAATATTTTTAAAAAAATGATTCAACACAATGCATGGGATACCTTAACTAAAGATTATCCTGACCATCCGATTATTGAAAACTATTCGATATTAAAATCCAACTTAGAACAAGCAATAGAAAGTATTCGACTAGTTTACTTGTATCTTCTCAGCTACGAAAAACGCCTTACCCTCCGCCAAATGATTGCTCACTTCAGTGCCTCAATAACAGGGGGATATCAACTAAATGATAAAATAGATCAACCTATTCTTTTCAGTGACCTATTTTTTGGAATGATTTCCACTAAAAAATGGCAATCTGCAACAAAGTTAAGTGCTATCTCGCTATTATCTTCGCTAAATTTCTCAGGATATCGTAGCCTTGAGATTGAGAAACTAATTAGTAATTCTTTATCATTTTCAAATACATCACCCGAAATAAAAAAACTAACTGAGAAATTTATTAAAGAGGATTCAGAAAGTCACAGACACGATGTAAAATCAATTTTAAGACGCTTAGTTTATATGTACAACTTATATCCTAATACATATAAAAATGCTAAAGCACTGTTTTTAAATTCACCTTTTATTATTAAATTTAGTGAATGGAGATTAAATCCTGAATGTTTCACAAAAAATGAATCAAAGGATATTAAAAAAATGAGTTTACAAGCATTAAACTTATTTTTTAATGGAACAATAGACAATAAATACCTAAATCTCACACTTAAAAGATCAGACAACTCTATTTTCCAAATTTCTCAAGTACTAATTGCACGTTTCGATGAAAAAAAGCTCACCGTTAATTATTGCAAAAAAAAACAGCTACCATATTTAGCATTAAAAGATAATTTAGAAATAAGATTAGAATTAAGCTTACCATTGCTAGATTATATTCAAAATATTACAAAGGGTGATATTACTGACTCACTATCACCAATTCATAAAACCCAATTAGAACGTTTCAAATTATCTTTAATTGAATATTCTGAAATAGAAGATGAGGATGAAATAGTTTTATTGAATAATTTGTCTAATGGTGATGTAGAAGAGATCACTATTAAAATAGAAGAAAATTCAAAAAATGACTTAATTCTTTCTTTAGAGGACTAATATATGAGCACTAAAATTCAAAACGGTTTTTTTCCAAGCATTTATGATCCAAAGAAAGATAATCCTCATAAGTCATCTATTAGCAATAATATTGCCTTAGAGATTTTCGGTAACCGATTTTATTCAGATCAGACAGTCGATGAATATCTATCAGAATTTCTATTAGTATTTAATTCACCAAAATTAAAAAATAAAGATAGTGAGCCTTATGGCTCCAACTCACTCTCTATTACTTATGATACAGGTTTTTATCGTCCGAAAACTCGTTTAGGTCTAAAGTTTTTTAGCTTTTTTAGCCAATCCAAGCTAGAAACTCGCCATTCTGTTCATCACGAAGAATTCTTAAATGCCTTAGAACTCGTAAAAAGTAAGATGGATTCCTACATTACCGATGAGGAAAAAAACGATCTAGTTCAGATCTTACAATCTTTGTTATATGGATTTATAGGCATTGCTAAAAATCGCACATGGGCTACATATAACTTTCTTCCAATTAGCCCGATGCTACTAGGACGTGAAGTGACTTGGCGTCATACGACCGAAAGCTTTAATACATGGCAAGATTCTCTAGCAAACTTTCATGTTGGCGATCATCGTTTTATGGCTCGTGGTGGTGAAGTTCTTTTTTTACAACTAGGACACCTGTTTTCAAATATTGAACTACATCAGTCATTAATACGAGATAAAATTTTAAATAAGCCTCAATATACTCATCTTGAATTTAATCTTAATGAACTACAGACTAATTTAGAAGATGAATTAGTTAAGTTACTTAAAACAGAAACAAACTCAATTGAGAGAATTTGCAAATTTATTGATAATGCCTTAAAAGAATATGATATTAGTGAGGCTGACAAACGACCTGCAACCTTAGCTAGAATTCCCGATTGCTACGTCTTCGAAGCATTTTTGTTCGCAAATGAACTTCTTATTTTATTACGCTCTAATATTAGCAAGCTAGAAAAAGTTGAGTTTTTACAAATACTGTGCGTCATGCAAGTTTTACGCTCAATTATGGCTAGATCTAGACAGCTAGATGTAACAGCCCCAGCAACCCCTGGTTTCCATGCTAATTATGCTTGGATTGCATGCTCTCCTAACTCAACTAGCTCTGATCCTATACGTAAACACGCAGAAAGTTCCTATCAAAAGAATGAAGAGATTATATATAGAGTACTGCGTGCTAAAGGCAAAGAACGTCAAGTACAAGAAAGTGATTACGTAAATATTGATGGACATAGCTTGAATGTTTTCAAAAAAATGGCGAAAGCGATAGGTTTAGTTATACCTATTAATGGAGGACATCAACGGTTCGTGCTGAATGCCAATTTAACTCGTCTTTTTGTCTACACACTTATTCCTGACGGTCAACGTATTCAAATTAATGAGCTTTTGTCACGTATTTACACACATTTTTCTATCTCAATTTTTGGTGATCAACTTCAAGAAGCTATGAGTTGGCAATACGAACAACTTAGCGAACCTACGACAGATATCAAACTTACATGGTTTGAAGAGAGTTTAAGACAGTCTGGTTTATTAATTGAACTATCAGACTCAATTTCTATTGTTAAAAATCCATAATTTTGAGAAATCTCATGACTGCAGTTAGTGACTTTTTTTTAGGTACTTATCAAGATTACCTTTCAACCATAATTCAAGATACTTTTAAACAAACTAATGAATTAAGAATCGTAATTCAAAGTTTAATGCCAAATCAGGTATTAACAATTTTTAGCCACCTTGAGAAAAATTTTCCTAAAGGGGAAAGACTTACAAGCTATCTTAAAGTTGCCAAGGGATTATTATTATATTGGGAAAAACAGTTACTAACTGATGTAGATCAAATTGCTCTTGAATCACTGAAAGATAAATCTTGGATAGATTTTGAAGATCAGCTCACTTGGTACCGTAATCGAACATTGGTAGATGAAAATACTGAACAACTTTTAATTATTCTTGCTGGATTGGATCATACAACTGATAAAGGTGGTCTATCAGATTTCTTCATTTGTGATGATCAAAAAATTTGGAATTCTTTAAATAATAATTATCACTTGTGGTTAACATCGGCTTTTGAAGATTATGGAATAATGGTATCTAATTCTCAATTAGATCAATTTAATGAGTTATTAAAACAAGTTAATAATCTTGTTCCGCTTACACTGAACCAACGCAGTCAATTGCTCATGCAACGCTTTGCTGATATCAATTCTCAAAATACTTATGAAGATATACTCATTAATTTTTTTAGAGTCTTACCTCGATTAGGTATCCCCTTTTTAGATATACAGAATGAACTAAAAGTTTTTCTAAGTAAGCAAGGTTTAAATTATTTAAAAAATGCTCATGAGTTTATTAGTCATGCGCGATATAAAGCTAAAATACGCAAAAAAAATGACTTTCAAAAAATTGCTGCAAATCTAACAAGCTCTGAATTTCAAATCTTTGACATAAATGGCGATATCCATTCAGATGTGAACTTCTATTTAGAGAATGTCCATCAATTTATCTTTAATGCCGATCCTAATTCAAAAAAATTATTACGAGATACAGACCTTTTACCCTTACTAAAAGCATTAGGTTTAAAAGAAGCTAAATCATCTAAGAAATCTAATATCCCTCTTTATCGTGGTCAAAGTCTAGAAGCCCTCCACAAAGGTTTACTCAATGCTTTACATGAATTTCAATACGATCATGACCTTTCCACTATTCAACAAATAAATATATCAGTAGAACATTTTCAACATGATCTTTCAGATGATGATATTGATTCAAAAAATTTATCAAAAACAGCCCTAGCACAAAAAATTTTATATAGTGCTTTAGCAGGCATTGATCAACAAGTTTCTACACTTGATATTGGCTTAAATTCCGTAAATATTAATTTTTTACCTCTCTCTAAAGATGACCAAAGCACTTTTGAATGTACTTTCAAAACAACAAACCCTGTTGTTATATTCAAAATAGAAATCATTCATGAAGATGGTAGTAAAAAACAAAATTATCTTTTTAAGTGGGCATTCTCTGAATATCAGATAGAACGTGTGCATGTCATCTTAGCTTTGAAAATTCTAGATAAACTTAAGTCGACTAACTTTACTCTGCCCGTCTTTGGCATACCAACCCAAGTATTTAAAGCTATTTATTATGCTACAGATGAACAAGAGGCCTGTCGTCTTTTAAGTTTAGGTTTAAGCAATCTCACAATATATGATTTATTTGATAACTTCTCTCTTACAGCACACCCAAAAGTGCTAGAGTTATGTCATCAGATTAAAGCTGAATATATTAAATTTATTGAAACCTATTTAGATTACGGTCGATACTTTGCACTAACTACTTCATATCAACTCATTTCAATCTATACAGAACTCTGTGAAGTCATCAAAACAATTAATTCCTATGATGGTAATGAAATTATTGAAAGACTTTACTATGCGTTTTTCATTATCGAAGGTCAAAAACGATTTAATGCCAAACAAATTGAACAAGTACTTCTCAGCGGCTTCCATCCGAGTGTGTTTGAACTAATTCAGGCACAAAGTAAATTCATAACTGAAGCCATAGAACAAAATTACAGAGTCGAAGAGCTTCCAAGCTCCATAACTATAGATAGAATTTTCAGTCTTTCCGAGATTCAAGCCCCTATTCTTGCACTAAAACAGCAACAAGGCCTAAGTACTCAAATTAAATCCTTTTCATGGTTGCATTTCATTGGTAAAGAACCTATTGGAGAACTTAATTTATCCGTTCAAGCATTATTAAAAGAAGATGATGTAGATGAAGACGAGGATGTTAAAGAGGTTATAAAAAAAGTTCCTGAACAAGATATTATTTTTAATATTCTATCAGACTATGCTTTAGTCAATAATCATGTTGCAAATGGACTAAGAATTCTTGCGATTAATGTCTCTCATTTGCCAACACTATTGTCTGGTTTGCAACAATTTCTTAACCACACTATTCTTAAAGATCCAAACTCTTATGAGTACTATTCTCTTCAAATCACAATTTACACAGTAGGCTTATCACGTTTAAATACCATTAATGCACTTAAAGTGTGGCAATCATATATTTTAGATAAATTTACAAAAAAAGATAAAACGCTAGACCTTAAAATTAGTCACTTTGTTTCTAGTAAAGACAAAATTAATAGTGACTTAAGCAATGAAACTAGTAAGGATCTATATCCATGGAGTACTTATGATCTAGCATTCAACTTCAATTTTTTAAGCTCTCAAACCATAGGTAGAACTGAAGCGGCTCCTGTTTATACATTTAATGCTTCCGCAAATCGCCTTAATATTTATCCAATTATCTACTACCCAAAACCGATTTTCTCTCAATCAGCACAAATACGACAACTCTTGCTAAGTAATCGTCGAATTCAAATTCAATCAAAACATACTGATTTAACTGCTCGCTTAGAGGTTGCAGATCGTAATGACTCTCAACAGTTTTTTGTATTATCAGAGTCAAGATACGACGAGAAAGCTCAAGATTTAATCCAAACATTACACCAAATGGCGCAATGGACAGTGAATATTGATCAATTTTTTGATCACCATCTTCTTAAGTTAAATCATAGTCACGAATCCCATAAGGTTATTAGTTTTAGTTCAGGATATGGTGCATATGGCGAACTAAATGTTACTGTTTCTGCAGAAAAACAAGCCTATGAAATTTTGAGGAATCAAATCAAAAGACATCTCTCAGCAAATATACCTTTTTTAAATGAATCTAATATTCCTTATTTAGTTGATAAAATTAATATTTTGAATGAAGGCCTTTCTGGAATAGCCTCAGTAAAAGCGATCCTAGGTGATTCTGAAATTATCCGCAACCTATACGGCTATGCTTTGGCCATGCAAACTAGTTCTTCTTGTGAAAACACTCTCATTGAACAATGGATTCCACTAGATGCTTTCCCTCATTGGTTTGAAGGTGAAGAGTATCGTCCTGATCTATTGAAAGTTTCTCTAAGTATCAACGAAAATAACCAACCTATTCTTTTTGCAAAAGTTATTGAAACAAAAGTTGGAGCAGAAATTGATGCTTTAGTAGACAAAGCAGAATCTCAAATTGAGGCTGGTCTACTACGTCTAAAATCACTCTTTATGCCAATTCAAGAGAATAAGCCAAATGCCTATGATTCACGTTATTGGTGGGGGCAACTTTATAGAGCTATTGTCTTAAGGGCACAATTAGATAGGTCAAAAGTTAATCTAAATAATTTCAATATTGCATTAGAAAAATTATCTGAAGGTGAATTTGAAATTTTTTGGTCTTCAGAAATTATCATTTGTAACACGGCAACTCGTAATCGGTGTATTGAATCAAAAGAATTCTACTTTGGTAACGACCTACTCCACGGCGATGAAAAGAAATATGTAGTTCATCAATATTCGGCTTTAAGTTTTGAAGAGGCTCTATTATCAGGCATGGATGTAGAGTTAACTCCAGAACAACCAATTGAATCCTTAATAATTACTCATGAAACGGAAACGGAAACGGAAACGGAAACGGAAACGGAAACGGAAACGGAAACGGAAACGGAAACGGAAACGGAAACGGAAACGGA
>DATBUC010000087.1:0-2108 GCA_036516515.1 Erysipelothrix sp.
CCACTAAAAGAAAAATCCAAAGGATTTTCTGTCTTTACTTTTGGTAATTGATAATTCTTTTTACCTTTTTGTGCTAATTTATCAATAACGGGACCGCCAGGATAAGATAATCCCAGTTGGCGTGCTACTTTATCATAAGCTTCTCCCACAGCATCATCTTGTGTAGAACAAATGACCTCAAAGGAATAATCCTTCTCCATCAAAACTAATTCGGTATGACCCCCTGATATCACCAATGCAAGCAAGGGAAACGTCAATTCCCCAACAAGTTTATTAGCATAGATATGCCCAGCAATATGATGCACTGGAATTAACGGAATATCTAAAGACCAAGCGAGCGTCTTAGCCGCCATCACACCGACATGTAATGACCCAATCAAGCCAGGGCCTTGCGTCATTGCAATTGCGTCAATGTCATTCAAAGACACTGCTGCTTTTGTTAATGCTTCTTTAATAACATAATTAATATTTTGAATATGGAGTCTTGAAGCAACCTCAGGAAATACGCCCCCATATTCCTTATGAATATCTATCTGTGATGACACAGCATTACTCAATACGGTATTGCCATCCTTAACAATAGCGCATGCGGTCTCATCACAACTAGATTCTATTGCGAGAATTAACATTCTCAATCACTGCCTCTCTTTTCATTATTATTGCATCATCAACATAATTGTAATATTTTTTTCTACGGGAAATTTCTTTAAAACCTTTTTTTGTATACAGTTTTAGCGCAGCTTCATTTTTTACATTAACATCTAGAAAAATTTCCTTATTTAAAGACATACAGATAAAGTCATCAAACAATAAAGAAGCATACCCTTTTTTTCGAAACTGATCATCAACGCAGACCTGTAAGACTTCATTAAAATCAAAACTGAGTTGAGCAGTCAAAAAACCAATCAATACCCCATTAAAAGTACACACTTTAAAATAATAGTTATTATTATGGAGCATCTGCTCATAATCTTTAACTTGCCAACTTGAATCATAATTTAATGCAACAATTCTATCTAAATCAGATGCACAAGCATTGCGAATCTTACTTAACATAGCGCGGTACTAATTGATCAACGTCTTCAACTTTGCGCCAAAAAGATTTCACTTCCCATATATTTTCAATCACGTTTGGCGTTTTTATAGATAGATTCAATAATTGACGGTCACCATGTATCTTAAGATTGAGCTTCTCAATCGTCGCCAACTCATATATTTTTTCTTCATTCACTTCGCCACTTTCAACAAAAGCACCAAAAACTCGTCCAGAACGTGCATCAATCATAGAAAATCCACTTCTCAAACCCGACAAACTAAGTAAAGTGTTAACAGTGTATACTTTCACATCTTGATTTACAAGCGCAAATGTCTTCACAAAAGTCAGACCCACGCGCATCCCTGTATAACTTCCTGGTCCATCAGTAACAACAATTCTTTTTATATCACTTGGTTTAAAAGCATAATCTTGCATCATTTCATCAATAAATGGAATTAACATTTCTGACTGTTTCTTTTTTACTTGTTCTTGTTTTGAATAAATGATACCTCTTTGATCATCGGCCAAACCAACAGCTAAAAATTTATGACTTGTATCAATGATTAATGTTAACATTTTATAACCTCGATTTCCCTTTCAGTGTCACTGATTACTTTAAATATTAAATGATAATCACATTTAATATTCAAATGCTTAATATATTCAGGCCACTCAACAACTACAATCGTATCTTCGTCTATAAGATCATAAAAACCTAAGGAATCATCCGTACTGCCCTCTAATCGATAAGCATCAATGTGTTTCAGTTCAAATTCATTGCCCTGATATTCCTTAAGAATTGTAAAAGTAGGACTATTTACATTGGCTTTAACACCCAGTCCTTCTGCAAGACCTTTTGTAAATGCTGTCTTTCCTGCAGCTAAATCACCTTGCAAAAAGATTACCATACCATGATTTATTTCCCGGGCAAACGCTGCACCAAATGCTTGCGTTTCTTTCAATGATTTTGTTAATTTAATCGTATTTTCCATATCATCACCATTTTCAAATTATACCATAAAAAAAGGATAATCCGACAAGGGATTATCCAAATTACCTGGCAATGAGCTAT
>DATBUC010000088.1:0-3715 GCA_036516515.1 Erysipelothrix sp.
GACGGGGGGTGCCTCGCGTGCTTGACGGGCTCCACGTGATCGCTGCCGAGAGCGCCACCATCGGCAACCCGGCGATCAACATCGCGATCTTCGGCGTCTTCGTGGCGATCACCCTGGTCATCACCAAGTTCGTTTTCTATATACTGCTGAATATGGTGGAACTTTTATTACTTTTTTGCCAAAAATGTATCAAAAATTATTGAAAGAAAGTCGAAAAAGTGGCTTGTATTTATTTTCCGGGCCAACAGGTTCTGGAAAAACGACGACGATGTATCATTTGGCCCAGCATCTAGCTAAAAATCAACAAGTGATTACGATTGAAGACCCCGTTGAGATGGAACAACCGGCGTTTTTACAGTTACAAATTAACGAAGCAATCGAAGCGACATATGAGCGTCTTGTTCAACTATGTTTACGGCACCGGCCCGATATATTGATAGTAGGGGAAATACGTGATGAACAAACTGCTCGAGCTGTTGTAAGAGGCGCATTAACAGGGCATACTATTTTTTCGACGGTTCATGCAAGTGATGGGCCAGGAGTATGGCTACGTTTGATTGAGCTAGGGGTATCACCAGAAGAGTTGAAGCAGTGTCTAAAAGGCATCACCTATCAACGTTTATTACCCATCTATTGTCCATACTGCGAAAAGAAATGTTCTACCTACTGTCCAACTAAACAGGTAGGCGTCCTATATGATTCTTATTTTTTAGAAGAGAGAGGAGAGGTTCGTGAAATATTTCAAGCGAAAGACCGTTGGAACGAACGACTCAAAAAAATCTGGGCTTTGGGCTATATTACAGAAGAAACGTACTTGGCATTTCAACACTAGCGCTCAGTATCATTTAAAGCGCTCTGCTCGCTATGATTTTGTGTCCTTACTAGCGAAGCTTTTAGAAAATGGTTTTAGCTATCAAGAAAGTTTGTCATTTCTTCAAAAGATTTGGCCAGAACCCCATCAGTTTATTGAACAATTACAAACCATGTTGAAAAATGGACATCCGCTATACGAAGGCTTTAAAACACTTGGTTTTTCTGCGCAACAAGTGACACAGTTGTACTTTGCTGAGAGACATGGTGATTTTATTGGGACGTTACATCATGTGGCTAAGCAAATGAGAGATAGTGAGAAACAGCGACGCAAGTTTTATCAAGTAATGACATATCCATTGATTCTGTTCATATTTTTAATAGGAATGTTTGGTTTTATGCGAGGCGTATTATTGCCACAGTTGCAAGCCTCTATTGAGAATCCACGTGATAATTTAGGTGTAAAAGTGATTACCTATGCTCCGTCTTTTTTAATCGGGTTGTTACTAGGAATACTAGTCATTTTTTTGCTATGTCGTTATATTTTAAGAAACAAAACGGCCTCCCAAAAGATGAACTTATGCAGCCGCTTGCCATTGTTGGGCACGTGGCTGACTGATTATACTACCTCTTTTTTTGCTTATGAGTGGGGAAAATTACTAGTGCTGGGTTTACCATTACGAGATGTTTTTTCGTTGATGAAAGCAGAAGGGAGTACCCCTTTAATGAAAGAAATGGGGACGACGTTAAGTCAAGCATTAGAGTCAGGTGAATCGTTGAGTGAGCCGTTTCAATCCTGGCATTTTGTTTTACCTGGATTTAAATTAATTTTATTAGAAGGGGAAGTCACAGGAAAGTTAGGAAAAGAATTACAAATTTACGGGAGCCGCGTGTGGCAACAGCTAATGCGAAAAATAGAAAAAGTAATTCAGTGGATTCAACCACTAGTGTTTATCATAGTGGCATTATTGATTATTTCGATTTATGCGGCTATTTTATTGCCAATGTATGATGCAATAGGAGGAATGGAGTAATGTTAGCAAAAAAAAGAAAAAAGTATCAAGGCTTTACATTATTAGAAATGCTAGTCGTTATCTTAATCATTAGTTTTTTAGTTATGTTAGTAACACCTAAATTAGTCGAACATGGAAAAAAAGCAGAACAGAAAAGTGATGTAGCATTTGAACAGGTCGTTAAAACGCAAATCGAGTTGTATCAATTTAACGAAACAGATGAAATCAGCGTTGATAATTTAATAAATAAAGGGTATTTAGATAACAAGCAGATAAAGAAAGCACAAGAATTAAACTTATTACAGGGGATTAAATGAAGCAGCATGATAAGTTTAGAGGCTTTACTCTCTTAGAAGTTTTAATCGTTTTAGCACTGACACTTATCTTAGTAGGGTGGCCTATCATTAGCTATCAAAAGTGGATGGCACGTTATCATGTGCATGACTTTTGTGCTCATTTCGAAACCGTGTATAAGCGATGTCAGCAAATGGCGATGTTAACTGGTCGGCCGGCTCGCTTGAAACTCAATCGGTCAAAAAGATGTATTGAAACAGAAATGGTTGAGTTAACAGGTGATAGAGTTTTTGATAGCTGGGTTGTGCCGTCAGAAGTTACCATGCAATCGAACACAATAATTATGTTTAATGGAACGACAGGCAATCTTGCCCATCCTGCTTTAACTGTATACTTTTACAATGAAATCGACAAACAGCCAATTACTTATACGGTAAATGTGGGGAGTGGGAAACTTGAAAAAAAAGAGAGGTAATATAGGATTTCATGGGTTTATTCTACTGGAAAGTTCAATCAGCTTGGGTGTTTTATGTTTGGTAATGCTCAGTTTGCTACCTATTATCGTTCAAATGAAAGAACAGACGGCAAAGTGGCAAAGAAGGACTGACGCTGCTCGTTTGGGCTATGAAAGTAGTCAACGGCTGATGAAAGAAGATAATGTGCATACAACTATTACAAATGACGGAAGACAGTATCATATTCAAGCGAGTATTGGCAGTCATGAAAAGGGGCGGATAATGATTGAAACTCATTCCCCAGTAGAGAAGTGGCTTATTTATGAAAAATAGTAACATGAAAGGTTTTACGTTACTTGAAACGTTGATTGGCATGCTTTTGTTGATAGCAGGCACTTACTTTTTTTCAACCATCATGGCTCAAACAACGGAGCTTTTTCAGCCTAAAACAGCTCAAAACTACTATGAATGGCAAACGTTTTTATTACAATTAGAACAAGAACTGAAAAATAAAAAGGAATGCCAAGTTGTAGCTAATAGCTTAGTGACTAAAGAAGAAACGTCAGGAGGCTCAGAAGCTATCGTTCAGTATGAATGGTACCGAACAAAAGTAAGAAAAAGGCGAAATGGTATGGGACATCATGTTTTACTTACGAATGTAGAGAAGTGGACACTTGACAAGCAAGGGCGTCGTTTAATGATAGAGGTCGCTTTTTCTGACGGGCATCGCTATTCTGGGAGTGTGTTAATGGATGAAAAAGAATAAGCCTTATGAGGGGATGGTTTTGTTTACTGTACTAGCCTTGCTTAGCATCTATTTTGCAGTGGTCTTTCAGTTTATTGGATTTTATCGTGAACATCAAACTCAATTAAGTCAGCTCGTTCATTTTTATGAGATGAAAACATTGGTCAATTTGAGTTATAGACGGGTGACGTCTCAAGAGGCTACTCATGCCCAAACGCTAACCTTTAATAAAGGACGCGTGATATTTGAACCACATACGGATGAGTGGTCTTTTGAGGTAAGTTTAAAGACAGGGGAAACGCGTCGCTTTTATTATACACCACCTCAGTTATCTCATACTGAAGAAACAAGCGATACTGAAAACACTGAAAACACTGAAAATACTGAAAATAAAGAAG
>DATBUC010000089.1:0-1804 GCA_036516515.1 Erysipelothrix sp.
TGATTCATAAAAATACTGCAGGCGGTCAAGTTGAAGATTATCAAGATCGTATGAAGATTGGCGACATCGTCTTATTATGTCGATCCCGATATATTGTAGGCTTGGTGGAAGTAAAAGGAAATATTGAAAGGAATAGATTACCTGAAAGTTTATGCCCAAATGGTGATCCTTGGTTATTACGTTCATTTAAGAAGCTTGAATGGTTGGGGCTTGTGCCTGCAAAAATAGAGAAGGCAGATGGAACTTTATTACGGAAGTGGTGGAGTCCTCATGCTAATCGAACAATCAGAGATGTCCCGGGAGATGAGCTTAAATATTTTGAGAAAGTTATTTTAAATAGATATTTTTCAGAATATAAGACTTTAGAGAGTCTTCATATCTCTTATAATGAAGAAAAGCAGATAGATATGCCTGTTTTAACAAAGGATGAGGCTGAAATGCTAGAAGAGTATCATAGTAAGAATATTATTTTTTATGGTCCTCCAGGTACTGGAAAGACGCATACAATCCAAAAAATTATGGATAAGTACATTAAAACGACGAGCGATATTCATACCTCGGGATATTTAGCTGAGATATTGCAAGAAGAGACGTGGCTTAGCGTCCTTATTTATGCGTTGCTTGATATAAAACATCCAGCGACTATTCGTAATATTTTAGATAATCGTTTTTATCTTGCCAAGAAAGGAAATAAAAAAGAGAATTATGGCCATGTTTTAAATATATTAGTTAGACATTCTATTGAAAATGCTACTAATGTAAAGCTTGAGGATTCAGGGAGCTTTAAGCGTCGAGAACCTCGTATATTTGATCGTGATGAGCAAAATTATTGGTTAATAGTTGAATCCGAGAAAGAGAAGATTATTGAGGAATGTGATCGTTACAAAGAGTTTTTTACTGGCTCTAACTCCGATGATAAAGTCAAACGTCAGATTAATAATTATGAGTTGGTCACATTTCATCAATCATATAGCTATGAGGATTTTGTGGAGGGTTTAAGAGCTGAAACAGATGTAGACGGTGTTCTCAACTATAGAGTTGTTTCAGGGGTCTTTAAGAATTTATGCATTAAAGCATTAGCAAATCCTACTGAAAGATTTGCTCTTTTTATTGATGAAATTAATCGTGGAAATATTTCCAATATTTTTGGGGAGTTAATTTCCTTAATCGAAGTAGATAAACGTACTTCACCTGAAGTTGTGGGGTTAGAAGTCCGTTTACCCTATAGTGGGGAGAAATTTTCGGTTCCTAATAATATCGATATTTATGGAACAATGAATACATCAGATCATTCTTTAACCTCGATTGATATAGCGCTACGTCGGCGTTTTGAGTTCGTTGAGATGATGCCAGATTACGGCATGCTGCAAAATATTGAGGTTTATGGTGTTAATATTGCCAAGTTACTTGAGGTAATAAATCAAAGAATTGAGGTGCTTATAGGTCGTGATTTTATTATTGGACATAGTTACTTTATTTCATTAGAGGGACTTGATTCTCAAGTAAGAGAAAAACATATTGGAAAAATTTTTGAATATCAGATTATTCCTTTGTTACAAGAGTATTTTTATGCAGATTGGGAGCGCATTCAATGGGTTCTAAATGACCAAAATAAAAAAGATTCGGAAAATCAGTTTATTCAGTTGTTGGGTGGTTACCAAGAAGCTAGACAATCATTAGCGGGTATTTTTCCTCAGGCTCTTATTGATGAGGAGGGTTTAATAGATCGACGCTATCGAATTAATAAGCGTGCTTTTGGAAAACAAGAAGCTTATCAACAGATTTTATTAAGCAACTAAGAGCT
>DATBUC010000090.1:0-2427 GCA_036516515.1 Erysipelothrix sp.
TACGTAATCATTTTGAATCAGTAGGTGGTGGCATTAATCCTCAAGAATCATTGATTGATGCTTTGAAACGTGAAGTCAAAGAGGAAACAGGTTTTACCATACAAGACATCGATTACTTAGAGAGTATTATTGATGAATATGGTAAGCTTAATCAAGTCAACGTACATCACTATTTTGTTTGTCGCATTAAAAAAGTAGGTGAGAAAAATCTACAAGGATATGAAAAAGAATTGATCCAAAGCCTTGTTTTTAAATCTTATAAAGCATGGGAAAAACAATTTCAACGCGCTACAGTAGGGGTGAATACACTCGTACATCAGCGCGAAAAGATACTTTTGACTAAATATATAAATAAATTAAAAGAGGGGGAACGGAGTGAGTCAAGCTGACTTAAGTTTAATAATTGAAATAACGATGAAGTCAATCTTTTTTTTAGCTTTTGTCTATTTAGATCGTAAAACCTGGTCTTGGAAGAAACTTTTTTGTGTTTCAGCTCTAGTGAGTTTACGTGTTTCTTACACCGATGTATCGGGTTATACGATGCTGTATTTGCTTTTAATGTATTGCCTGAGTGTTATCGGAACATTTCAAATCATTCAAAGAGCCAATAAAACGTCAAATTAAACATCTTTTCTTAAGGAAAGATGTTTTTTTTAGGGAAAGAATCAAAAGATGAACACTTATAAGTATGGACGATATAAATATACTCATTGATGACTTACTAAAAAGGCTTATTAAACAGAAAGTAACTGATTTACATTTTGATATCAGTGAAGCAAGACAATGTATGATATTGCGAAGACATAAAATGAATCTAAGGAAAGAGGTGTTGTCTTCATATGAAGTTTATGAAATGTTGAAATATATGGCCGGTCTTGATCTTTTACAGACTAATTTACCGCAAACAGGACATTTTACCTATATTATTGCAAAGAAAACCTATTATTTTAGATTGGCGGTGATGGAGACGCCTTTAAGAAAGTCAGCTGTGTTACGCGTGTTGAACTTAAATCCGATTGCTGATTTGCAAGACTGTGTCCAAGATGAAAAAGTTTACCAAAAATTACTACGTTTGGGCAGATTTCGTAATGGGATTATCCTTTTTTGTGGGGCAACAGGAAGCGGTAAATCAACAACCATGCATCACTTTTTGAAGCATTATGAAGATAAACAGATTTATACGCTTGAATCACCTATTGAGATTTATGATGAACAATTAGTTCAAATTGAAACCAGTAAATCTCTTGATTTCAACCAAGCACTGGCGCAGTTACTGCGCCATGATCCTGATTTAATTGCTTTAGGAGAAATTCGCTTTGAACATGAGCTGAAAGCACTTTTAAGGGCAGGACTAAGTGGTCATGCAGTTTGTTCAACCTTACATGCAGGAAAGATTGAAGATGTGATATCGCGCTTGTGTGACCTCAATGCACACCCGTATGATTTAATGCATGGGCTTAAAGCGGTTATTTTTCAAGAACTGACCTTGGATAAAGAAGGGAGGACACATGTTAAGTATAAAATCCAAAGTGGTAAGATACTGCAAAGAAAGATATCTGAAGCAGCAAAGCGAACTGTTGTTGATTTATCTAGAAGCGAAGATACCCTTTAAAACGGCAAGCGAGATGCTTAAATTACAATGTTCATCACTCCGAATGTATTTAGAAATCACCGCCAAGGTATTTCTTGATTATGTCGATTCGATAAACTTACTTGACATGCTTTATATTCAAGTCTATCAAGAGAAACTTAAGAAAAAACTGCATCAACAGGCTATGCAACAATTTCTTTATCCTCTTGTTTTATTGTTATTTTATATCGCTTTGGTATTTTTCTATCGTTTAATTTTTTCTCCAGAACTCAGCGCTTTAATTGCCAGTATGCAGAAAGATACCGTTATGATCAGAAAACTTAACCGACTTGTGAATGTCCATTTAGGCTTGATTCTTTTCCTTTTAGCAATTATTATCGTATTTTATATCATCTATCGGCAAAAAGATCTTTTCGTATTACTGCTTGTGCGACTCAATAACATCAAAAAGCATAATATTTTAACGAAGGTTAGTTCTTATCAATTTATCCAGTACTTTTATTTGTTTTATCGCAAAGGTGTAGATACCAAGCACATTTTAAGTCTGTTGCGCTTACGTTCTTTTCCCGTGAGTTGCCGTTGGTTAGCTTATCATTTAGAACAATCTTTTCAACAAGGAAAGGGCTGGCAAGTAGCATACCTCGATCCAAACTTATTACTTTTTATGTATGAAGCGGGATCAAAAGCAAAAATTGAAGACAACTTTGCGCGGTATTTACAATTTACCGAATCAGTTTTGAGTTTAAAACTTAAGCGCTTGAGTCTTTTATTTAAGGGATTTGTTTTTATCTTATTAATTCAAATTATTTTTATTTATTATCAAAGTTTATATTTAC
>DATBUC010000091.1:0-3846 GCA_036516515.1 Erysipelothrix sp.
GTTCGGTTTATACGCCACGCAGGTACATCCTCTCTAGGCAGTCTCTCACCTGCTAATTTAAAAGGAATCGCAGCATACCCGAAACGGTCAGGATTCATAAAAGAATCGTTTATTGTGTGGTTCATTCCTATAGTGCCTTGAACTTATTGTAATAACTATCCTTTAGATATAGCTCCATACTGTCTTGATTTGTCAATCTATTGTATTCAGCAGCCATATCATGTGCCAGTAAATTACCTGAACGCTTATCATAAACAATGCCAAGCTTTCCATTGAGTTTGAATCTGAATTTCTCATTCTGAATTTTTAAATCAAAAATATCAGCACCCAAATCAACTAAGTAGTTTTTAAAATCTTCCCACTGACTACCACACAAGGCTATCTGCCTGTTTGCATACTGTCGATTACTTCCGTATCTCGCTTTTAAAATTTCCCACTCGTTCATTTTCAAACCCTCCTTAAATCCCCTCAATTATTCCCTAAAAATTAATCAGTGACTAATGAAAGATTTTTATAGGATATTAAAAAACACCCCGAAGGGTGTTATGGATTATTCAAAAAGTTTCTATTTTATAAAATCGCCCTTTCTCATAATCTTTAACAAGACAGCCAATTTCAGACATTTCAAAATCAGCTATATTCATTGCGCTATTGATTAAAAGGAAAACATAGCCAACGCCAATAAATACAGATGCAATTGGGTTTGCTACTGTAAAAACAAGCAGCATAGCTAAAACCGAAACAACAAAAGCAAATAAAAGCATGTGACAATAAAGTGAATCAGCAATAATCTTTTTCGTAATTCCTCCAAATCTTCAATATACCCGATTCCAGTGTATTCGAGCCATTCATCCTTCTCATCACTCCACACAAAGCAAGCATTATCAAAACAATAATACTCGTTGCGTGAAGGTGAATAGTGCGTTGCTAGGTCGGGTTTCATTGCCCCGACTCCACAATCATTTCTTTCACAGCGTTGCGATTTACTTCACCAAATCCAACAGTTCGCTTAACCTCTGAGCCGTCATCATTTAGCAATCGCATTACTGGAATGTTTTTAATTCCAAGCTCCTGACGTGCTGTAGGATATTTATCTACACACATAAAATTGTAAGTGATAAATTTAGCGTCAAGAAATTTACCAAGTGTGTTGCATTGTGGGCAACGACCATTGGATGCGCCCCATACTTCTAGTTTCATTATTAATACCTCAGAACGGCAGATCCGAATCATCACCATTGTTTTGCTGTTGTGGTTGCTGACCATAGCCGCCTTGATTGCGCTGACCGTATTGTGGAGCTTTAGGCGCAGTGTTTTGTTGTTGAGAATCACCACGACTGCCGACAAGCTCAATGTGTTTAACAGTCACATTGTTATATGTTTTTCCTTCGTATTCAGAAAAAGAAACTTCACCAACAATAAAAACACTTGCGCCTTTGGTTAGGTAATCCATTAGTGAGCCTTCGGCTTGTTTGCCGAACAATGTGCAGTTCCACCAATTTGTAGTTTTGCGTTCACCCCAACCAACATTTTCACCAACTGAAAATTTAAGCATCTGACCGTTTTGTGTAGCCTTTCGTTCTGAATCTTTACCAAGACGACCAACAAAAGAAATTGAATTAGACATAATTATTTACTCTCAAAAAATAGATTTATAGATGCCAGTGATTAGCATCAAGATACCAACAACAAGTACAAATATGATAAGCCAAAAGATAGTTTTATTAACTTCGGTTTTGGATTTAATTTTTTGTTTAGGTGTGAAGGTTGGTGTTACTTCTTTCGGCTCAAGCTCGAATCGTTTCTCAATGCACAGGGATTCAGTTTCAATATCAATTGAATCATAAAGACCCTTCGCAGGATTGCCCTTTAACGTGCGTTCAGCAATAGCGATCTTGTCAATTAGATGATTGTATCGTTTATCAGTTAAGTCGCCACGACGATTGAAACGAGACTCCTTAGACTCATTTGAAATGTAAGTATCACTAAAACCCATAGCGCGTGAAAGTTTAGAGAATGAAAATCCTGTTGCGCTTGCAGCTTTGTGTAGCTTGTAGCGGTTTGAGTTTTTGTATTCAGACACGGATGTGGAATTAGCTAGTTTTATCTGGCTTCTCTTAAATGCACATCTATTCTCAACCCAAATCCAAACAGGGTCTACCTCAACAATTGTAAACAATTGATCTTTTTCAAACCAATACATTAAATCGCAGCGCTCAGGATTAATTAATTTAATTTCCTGACCGACTTTATAGTCACTCATTTTATAACCTCCATAAAAGAATCATCAATATATATTAAAGTTTAAATTAATGCAATATATAAATAAAAAAAACCGCCATGGAGGTGGCGGCTGAAAGGGTTTTAGGAAGTTAGAGAAGCATAACAGTGTTTAAGAGTTTTTGTAAATAGACTTCTCTAATATTTTGCGATGCTGAACCCAACCTTTGAAATTAGAATGTAATCCAAATTCAATTTTGTTTTCAGGTCTAGCCTGATGCTCGGTAGGGCTTGCATGTAGAGGTCGAGCGCCAACTAAATCATGATAAAGCTCAAAATCCTTTTCAACACAAATCTTATCCATGCCGTGATTTATATAAGAAACACGACAGCATCGGGCAGTTGATATTTTCAACTGATCTTCAATTGAGTAAATTTTCTTTTCTTCCTCCAGCACGTAAGGCATGTGCCATTCACCAACCTTTAAAAGTTTTGGTTCGCTTTTTCCACGTGCTTCTTTCATTAATTTAGCCAGTAGCCAAATCTCAGGTTGTGCATCTTCGTGATAACGCAATTCTTCCCAGTTATCAAACTCTGTGGATGTTAAGACAACATGAATGTGCTGAAACGGCTCTAGCGCCCGATTAGATACTTGTTTATGTAATCCAGCATCAAGCATTCCTTGTGCCATATTTGCCGCCATGTTAGCTGATAACAGCCACTTACTTTGCGCTTGGTTTAATTCATGCCCTTTCAATTCTTCTTTTGCTTGCATGCCTTTTTGATTCGCACCCCAATGGATAGGCATTGCTGGGTTTTCACGAACCTGTTTGATCATTTTTGCAACTGGGATTGCGCGACTAGAAGATGCATTTCGACTAAATACGCGATGCGTTAGTAATTCGCTATGGATTGCTCGCCAATATTTAAGCTGAAATGTTGCAATCCGCTTGCCCGCTTCACTAATTGAGTCTTCAATAATTTGAACATCCATCTGTCCAGCGTTTAAATATTCTTTAATTCGTTCTTGTGAAATCACTTGTTACCCTCCAATTTCTTAATACAATCAATAGATATTTCGTTTAGCGTATCAATGCGGCCTTTTGAAAAACCATCACTAAAACCACATTCAACGCCTTTTTTGTAGAATGCGTAAAAACAGCGCCAGTATTTATCTATATTTTCATCTTCAAATTTGAACATGTTTTTCTCAACTAATGAGTAATTCATGTTTTTGGCATCAACACCTAGAAACCCTAGTGATTTCGTAAAATCTTCGATCATTTATTCGTACTCCCAAATCCGCCATTGCCACGTTCTGTTTCATCCAACTCATCAACTTCAACAAACTCGATTTTCGGGTATGGCATGATGATAATTTGTCCTATGCGGTCGCCAACGTCATAAGTTTTATGAATATGGGGCATACTGCCGCACTTCTGATTTACAGCAAACTCATGTGCAACAAATTCAATAGTTGGTTTGAATTTAAAAATAAGCTCGCCAGTATAATCGCTGTCAATTGTTCCAATCGAATTAGCTAAAACTAAATCGTATTTTGAAATGCTAGATCGTGGGCGCAAGTCTGCGTAATAACCTTGTGGGATTTGAATAGCAACACCTGTT